>CACWZI010000053.1 GCA_902765305.1 uncultured Eubacteriales bacterium | reverse complement strand
TCCGACCCGCCGCAAGCGGCGGCCCACCTTCCCCTGAACCGCTCCCTTCGGTCGCTGGGGAAGGCTTTGGATACGCCGCTGTTTTCCCTAACCCCTAACCCCTAACCCCTAAAACCTAACCCCTGAATACTGATTTATCGAGCAAAGCTCGACAAATCAGTATTTACCGAAAGGAGTATATGTGTTATGAATTACCGCAAACTCGGCAAGACTGGCCTTCTGGTCAGCGAGGTGGGCTTCGGCGGCGAATGGCTGGAGCGCCACGACGTCGACCACTCGGTAAACCTCATCCGCCATGCCCACGAAAAGGGCATCAACATCATCGACTGCTGGATGCCGGACCCCAAGTCCCGGGACATCATCGGCCAGGGCATCGCCGATTGCCGGGACCAGTGGTTCGTGCAGGGGCACATCGGTTCCACCTGGCAGGGCGGCCAGTACGTGCGCACCCGTGACATGGAGCACGTCGTGCCCGCCTTTGAGGACCTGCTGAAGCGCATCGGCGGCGGATATATCGACCTGGGCATGATCCACTACGTGGATACCGAGGCCGACTGGCAGAACGCCATGAGCGGCCCCTTCATCGAATACGTCCATTCCCTGCACAGGGACGGCATCATCCGCCACATCGGCCTGAGCACCCACAACCCCGTCATGGCCAAACGGGCGGTGGAGACCGGCTTCGTGGAGATGCTGCTCTTCAGCATCAACCCCGCCTTCGACATGCACCCGGCCACGGAGAACCTGGAGGATCTGCTCTCCGGGAATTTCGACCCGTCCCTCAGCGGCATCGACCCCCAGCGCTCCGAGCTTTACCGGCTGTGCGAGGAAAGGGACGTGGGCATCACCGTGATGAAGGGCTTCTTCGGCGGCGCGCTGTTCGACGAAAACCGCTCGCCCTTCGGCGCCGTATTCACCCCCGCCCAGTTGATCCACTACGCGCTGACCCGGCCCGCGGTGGCCTCGATACTGTGCGGCTACGACACCGTGGAGCAGATCGACCAGGCCGTGGCCTACGAGACCGCCTCGCCCGACGAACGGGATTACGCCTCCGTCATCGCCGCCGCGCCGCTGCACAGCTACAAGGGCCAGTGCACCTACTGCGGCCACTGCAAGCCCTGTCCGATGGAGATCGACATCGCCATGGTCAACAAGCTCTACGACCTGGCCATCCAGCAGGACTGCCTGCCGGAGAGCCTGCGGGAGCACTACCGCGCCCTCGGCCCCACCGCCGCCGACTGCGTCGGCTGCCAAAGCTGCGAGGCGCGCTGCCCCTTCGAAGTGAAGATCGCCGAGCGGATGGAGAAGGCCGCGGCGTTGTTCGGGTGCTGAAACAGATATAATGCCAATCAAAAAGCGGACGCGATTCGCGTCCGCTCTTTTGCTTGGCTTTCATTCAGATCAGCAATGGCACCAGTCCAGATAGTTCATGCTGCACCAGCCAGACTTGCAGTTCTTGGACACATAGGCCCAGTTGCCGGAAACCTTGGTCACCAGCAGGTGCCGGGTGCCGTGTGCGAAGCTGCCCTTGATGCCGTAGCAGGTGCCGGGGCCCTTGCGAATGTTCAGGCCGGAGGACTGAGTGTCCACGTTGGCGTAGGCGCCGGCCTTGACGTACTTCTTGGAGACCCATCCGGTGGTGCCGCCGAAGGTCCTTACCTTGTACCAGCTGCCGGACTTGCGAACCAGCTTGAGGGGCTTGCCGTTGCTCAGCGAGGTGATGATCCTGTAACCGGTGCCGGGGCCCGAGCGAATGTTCAGGCGTCCGCCATAGGTGTGGACCCGGTAAACCTTCGCATAGTCGCAATCACAGGAATTGGAGGTGACTTCCTCCGCCATGGACACCGCGGGAATCGCCGCCACAAGCAGCATCACCGCCAGAAGAACCGCGAGAATTCTTTTCATGTTGATATCCTCCCCTAAATTCTTGCCGCGTCCGGAGCGCCTTCGTTGACCTTCGCCAACGGGTCGCAGGCATTTCCCTTTCTTATATGCGCTGCCCGCCCGGATTATGGCTGTTGGTAATATTATACAGCAAAAAACTGGAAAATATGTTACAACTCTGTCGCATTTTTGTCAAATTTTATAAAGTTTTTACAACGTCGGTATCGTTCAATATTCCTCATCCATTCCTCATTCCCCGTTCCCCCTGCGCCTTCCCCGCTGCCGTTCGTGACACACGTCGCAGACGCGATAGGGCCAGTTCCAGGGCAGCGGCGCCTTGCAGGAGGGGCAGGTGCGCTGCTGGAGCTTCTGGGTGGAGAGGATGTGGATGATGCCCTCGGAGATCAGCCCTTTGCGACGCTGGATCTCCTCCAGCACGTCGTCCGGGTCCTCCAGGAACAGCCGGGCATAGTTGTAGTAGAGGTCGCAGCGCCGATAGTCGGCCTCGAGGCCGTCCAGCATGGCGGTGGTGCAGTCCTCCGGCTCCGGCGGCCACGGCAGCTCCGATTCCACCTCGATGTGCTCGCGATTGCACTCGGCGCGGTACATGGCCTTCCAGCGATTCAGCAGGTCGGGGTCCTCCTCGTCGAAGGGGATGCACAGGAAGCGGTACAGCAGCGCCTTGTCGGTCTTCGGCGTCTCCATCATGGCCGCCAGCGCCGCCATGCGCTCGGTGGACGCCTTGGAGAAGCAGCTCTTGTCCTTCATGGCCAGCCACTGGTTGATGATCTGGCTCAGCGGCAGCGGCAGGCCCAGCAGCGATTCCGGGAAACTGATGACCGCCTCGGTCAGCGCGTACAGCGGCTTGTTCAGCGCCTGGGCCACGATGCCCTTGAAGCCGTAGGCGTTCACATAGCCCACGTCGTACTGGCCGTAGCGGCCGGCGCGGCCGGCGATCTGCTTGATCTCGGCGTCGGTCAGGGGCCGGGTGATGTCGCCGTCGAACTTCTCCGATTCCAGGAACACCACCCGCTGGATGGGCAGGTTCATGCCCATGGCGATGGCATCGGTGGACACCACCACCTGGGAGTCGCCCTCGTGAAAGCGCTCGGCCTGGTCACGGCGCACGTCCGGCGGCAGCGCGCCGTAGATCAGCGACACCCGCCAGCCCTGGCGCTTCAGCTCCGCCGCCACGGCGTGGACCCGCGCCTTCGAGAACACGATCAGCGCGTCCCCCTTGCGTACCGACGCCGGGAAGCGAAAGCCCTCCTTCTCCGCCACCAGCGGCACCATGCGCCGGTGGCGCACGATTTCCAATTCGTCGCCGCATTCCTCGATGATCCGCTTCAGCAGCCCCTCGGCGTCCGGCGAGGCGCAGGCGTGGATCTCGTCGGCACACAGGCCCAGTATTGCCGCGGTCCACGCGCCGCCCCGGTCCCGGTCGGCGATCATCTGGCATTCGTCGATCACCGCCACGTCGTAGCGCGCCTTCAGGTCGGCCATCTCCACCGTGGACGACTGCACCCGGCTGCCGGGCACCCGGATCTGCTCCTCGCCGGTCACCAGCGAGCAGGGCGTGCCGTCCCGGTTCAGGGTCTCGAACTGCTCCGCCGCCAGCAGACGCAGGGGCCCCAGGTAGATGCCGTTGCGGGCGTAGCGCAGCCGCTCAACCCCTTCGTAGGTCTTGCCGGAGTTGGTGGGGCCCAGGTGCAGTATGAATTTGCGGCGCATCTGGCGAGCCAGTGGGTACAGGTCCCGGTAGTGCTCCGGCACGGCGTTCAAGAGCGCCGAGCGCAGCTTCTTCGCCTTGCCAAAGGTGGCGTCCGCCTGCCTTTGCAGCTGGCGCACCGAGGGATTGGCCGACAGCAGCCGCTGGATGCGCTCCCGGGGCCAGCGCTGGCGCATGCGGGCGCAGATGGCGGCCTTCGCCTGCTGGATATCCCGCTTCAGCGCCTCGGACACCGTGCCGCCGTCCGGCAGGCGCAGCTGCCCGCAGGCCGCCAGCTCGGGGTGGTCGCGGTACAGCGCGCCACGCAGCGCCCCGGTCAGCGACTTCGGCCGCCAGGCCCGCTCCAGCACGTCCACGCTCAGGCCCTTCTTGAACGCCGTGTCCATCAGCCAGGGCACCACGTCCGCCACCCCGGGGTCTGTGACCATGCGGGACAGGTCCGCCTTTAAAAGGTAGCGCTCCACCCTGTCGCTGGACTGGTCCGCCAGGCGCTTCACCTGGCCCTCCAACAGCCTGCCGGGGGCCCGCTGCTTCACAAGGCGCAGGACCGTGCGGGCCTTCTTCAGGTTCACACGGCTGCGCTCAACAGACCGCAGGAAGGCCAGGTCCACGGGGTTGCCGGCCTGCAGCTCCTGGGCGATCATCGGGGCGAGGCGCTCGAACTCCGCCGCATAGCGCTCCTGCCCCAGCTCGCCCCGCAGCAGCGCCTGGTAGACCTCGTCCCCCTTGCGGACGTGGTACAGCGCGTTGCCGAAGGCCTTGCCCCGGTAGTAGGCCTCCGCCTCCTCCGCGCTCATGCCCCGGGTGATCCCCCGCACCTTGTTCAGCGCGCGCTGGTACAGGTAGTCCTCCCGCTCCGGCAGGATCGCCTGGATGTACGCCCGCAGCGCCGCCTCTCTGTCCATATGCCGTACCGCCTTCCCGGCGCGAACGCGCGCCAAGCTTTATTGTACCATAAATGCCCAAAAAAGGGAACCGCCCCGCCGATCCATGGCAGATGGGGCAGCTTTATATTTACCCTTATATATATCTCTCTATAGGGGTATATATAAACCTGCCCCCTCTGCCCTAGCGTCATTTTCGTTCGGCGCTGTGGGCGGTGGCAGACTGCCGCCAGCCCAGAAAGAAGGATGCCACACCGATGGTTGTAGCGGCGGCAACCTGCCGCCACCCGCCTCCGGGGTAGCCGTGGCGGCTGATCGTCGCCTCTACATTCTCTGCCCCTTCCTGTATTCCCTTGGCGAACACCCCATATGGCGATGGAACGCGGCGGAGAAGTGCTCGATGGAGGAATAGCCGGAGCGCTCGGCGATCTCTGTGACGGACAGGTCGGTGCCGGCGAGCAGCTGGGAGGCCGCGGCCATCCGGGCGTCGGTCAGCTTCTGGGAGAAGGTCTTGCCGAAGTTGTCCCGCAGCAGCCGCTGGGTCTGGCGCTGGCTCAGGTTCAAAAGGCTGGCCAGATCCGAAAGCGTCAGCGTGCGGTGGCGGTAGAAGAAGGCGTCCTCGACGATGGGCATCAACCCCGCCCGGGTCAGCGCCGGCACGCGAACCCGCACGGGCGAGGGCCCGGTCTCCATGCGGTACATGCGCATCAGCAGCACGATGATCTGCCTGAGCAGCGCCTCAGCCATCTCCCGCGCCCCCGGCCGGGGATCGCGGCCCTCCTCCACCAGCTTCTCCAGCAGCGGGTACACCCGCCCGCCGTCCTCGCCCATCCAGAAGTGGGTCCGGGCAAAGCGGAGGAAGGGGTCCTCCGTCGCCCGTGCCGCCAGCTCGCAGTTCAGGTAGAGGCAGTATTCGACGATGGGGCTGCGGGGGTCCGAGCGCTGGGCGTGCTCCACCCCCGGCCCGGTGACGTACAGCGTATCCGGCCCCACGCCCCGGGTCCTGCCGTCGATGGTCACGTCGCCCTGCCCGCTGCGGGTATAGTGGATCTCATAGCTTGTGTTCGAATGCCTGTGCGCCGCGATGACCGCCGACAGCTGCTCGATGCGCACGTGCACCGGCGCGACGTGCAGGCACCCCAGTTCAAAGCCGAAGGAGAATTCGTAGGTTTCCATATTCATTCCTTCCTCTGGGCCGGCCCCATTCCTCATTCCTCATTCCTCATTCCATTATACTCCTATTTACACCAAACGGACATCCACCTTCGCCAAAACGACATATTTAACATAAAAACGTCGGGTTTTTCTCTAACCCGAGGGCGTGGAATTTGTTATACTCTTATTATCGAGATAAAATACACAGGGAGGCTTTCATCATGGATAAAAAGATTCTTGGCGCCATTCTTCCGGGCAACAGCACCGTCGAGCTGAAGGAGTTTGAGATTCCCAAGCCGGGCCACGGCCAGGTTCTGGTGAAGACCAAGGCTTCCACCATCTGCGGCTCCGACATCCGCTGCATCTATCGCGCCCACGTGGGCAAGGGCCCCGAGGGCTACCAGCCCGGCATGATCGCCGGCCACGAGCCCTGCGGCATCATCGTGGAAGAGGGCGAGGGCCTGAAGCGCTTCAAGAAGGGCGACAGGGTCATCGTGTACCACATCTCCGGCTGCGGCGTGTGCTACGACTGCCGGCGCGGCTACTACATCTCCTGCAAGAGCCCCTACCGCGCGGCCTACGGCTGGCAGCGCAACGGCGGCATGGCCCCCTACATGCTCTGCGACGAGAAGGACCTGATCGCCCTGCCCGACGAGCTGAGCTATGAGGACGGCGCGCAGGTGGCCTGCGGCTTCGGCACCTGCTACGAGGCCCTGATGAAGATCGGCGTCTCCGGCAACGACCGGGTGCTGGTCACCGGCCTGGGCCCGGTGGGCCTGGCCACGCTGATGCTGGCGAAGGCCATGGGCTGCGACACCACCATCGGCTGCGACGTGAACGAGGACCGCATGAAGCTGGCCAAGGACCTGGGCCTTGCGGACTACGTGTTCAACAGCGCCAACGTGGAAGAGTGCGAGAAGAAGATCATGGAGGTCACCCAGGGCTACGGCTGCGAGCGGGCCATCGACTGCTCCGCCAACAACTCCGCCCGCGCCATGGCGATCCGCTGCACCCGCGAATGGGGCAAGATGGCCATGGTCGGCGAGGGCAACGACGTGACCTTCAACCCCTCCCCCGACATCATGCACGGCCAGAAGAGCATCTACGGCAGCTGGGTCACGTCGCTGTGGCGCATGGAGGAGCTGGTGGAGCACCTGGTGCGCTGGGGCATCCATCCCGACAAGCTGATCACCCACCGCTTCGAGCTGAAGGACGTGGCCGAGGCCTACCGCCTGATGGCCAGCGGCCAGTGCGGCAAGGTCGCGATCGTGTACCCCGACTAAACATCCCTTGGAGGATTTGAATTAGGAATTAGGAATGAGGAATGAGGAATTAGGAATTAATGTGGAAATCCTTCGGATTTCAGATATTGAAATAATGAAGTTTCCAACTTCAATAAAAACAAATCCGTCAGGATTTGTACCGCCATTCCTCATTCCTCATTCCTCATTAACTGACGACCAATCGGAGGGAAAAATAATGATCGATCCCAAGATTGTACCGGTATTTACGCTTAACGACGGCGGCGTCATCCCCTGCATCGGCATGGGCACCTTCGGCTCGGACCGGGTGACCCCCGACGAGGTGGCCCAGGCCGTGGCCGGGGGCATCCGCGCGGGCTACCGGCTGTTCGACTGCGCCGCCTGCTACGGCAACGAGGACAAGATCGGCGTCGAATTCAAGCGGGCCTTTGACGAGGGCGTAGTGAAGCGCGAGGACCTGTTCATCATGTCCAAGGTTTGGAACGACATGCACCGGCATGTGGCCGAGTCCTGCAAAAAGACCATCGCGGACCTGCAGTGCGATTACCTGGACATGCTGTTCATCCACTGGCCCTTCCCGAACTACCACGCCCCCTTCTGCGACGTGGATTCCCGCAACCCCGACTCAAAGCCCTTCTCGGTGGCGGAGTTCCTGGACACCTACCGCCAGATCGAAGCGCTGGTGGACGAGGGCCTGGTGAAGCACATCGGCATTTCCAACATGACCATCCCGAAGCTGGACGCCGTGCTGGACAAGCTGCGCATCAAACCCGCTGCCTGCGAATCGGAGCTGCACCCCTGCTTCCAGCAGCAGGCGCTGTTCGACTACCTGAAGGCGCGGGACATACTGAACGTGGGCTACATGCCCCTGGGCTCCCCCCGCCGCCCCGAGCGCGACATACTGCCCGAGGACATCGCCGACATGCAGATGCCCGAGCTGGTTGAGATCGCGAAGGCCCACGGCTGCCACCCCGCCATCATCTGCCTGAAGTGGGCGCTGCAGCGGGGCCAGCTGCCGATCCCCTTCTCGGTGCACAACTACGAGGCCAACCTGCGCGCCGCCGTCACCGAGAAGCTGACCGACGAAGAGATGGCCACCATCGCCACCCTGGAGCGGAACAACCGCCTGGTGAAGGGCCAGGTGTTCCTGTGGCCCGGCGCCAACGACTGGCACGACCTGTGGGACGAGGACGGCGTGATCGTCAGCTGCACGGATTGCTGATTTTTGACAATTGCACAGATTGCTAAAATCAGATTGACATTTCGTTGCGAAATGTATATAATGTAACCGTTCATTGCGCCGGATCAACCAACGACCATTGATCCGGCGCAAAACACATCGACCATCGTTGGCGACAATTCTGTCCGCGGCCGCGCCCGGCGCAGGACCAGGGGACCGGCGAAGGCAACCCCACAACGAACGAAACGGAGGTAGTGTCGTGGGAGAAGTCATATTGACGATGAAGGGCATCGACAAATCGTTCCCCGGCGTGCACGCCCTGGATCACGTCGATCTGGAGGTGCGCAAGGGCGAGGTGCACGCGCTGATGGGTGAAAACGGCGCGGGCAAATCCACGCTGATGAAGGTGCTGACCGGCATCTACACCAAGGATTCCGGCACCATCACCTACGAGGGGCGCGAGGTGGAATTCCACAACCCCAAGGAAGCCCAGGACGCGGGCATCGTCATCGTTCACCAGGAGCTGAACATGATGAACCACCTGACGGTGGCCCAGAACATATTCATCGGCCGCGAATTCATGAAGGGCGGCCTGATCGACGACGGCAAAATGAACGACGAGGCCCGCAAGCTGTTCAGCCAGCTGGGCATCGACATCAACCCCGCTGAGAAGATGGGCAACCTGACCGTCGGCAAGCAGCAAATGTGCGAGATCGCCAAGGCCATCTCCCACGAGGCCAAGGTCATCATATTCGACGAGCCCTCCGCCGCGCTGACGGAGGCGGAGATCGAGGAGCTGTTCAAGATCATCCGCGACCTGCGCGCAAAGCAGCTGGGCATCGTGTACATCTCCCACCGCATGGACGAGATCAAGGTCATCACCGACCGGGTCACCGTCATGCGCGACGGCGGCTATGTGGGCACGCTGATCACCGCCGACTGCACCAAGAACGACATCATCAACATGATGGTGGGCCGTGTGATCTACGAGGACCCGAAGACCCACAGCATGGTCAAGCCCGGCGCGCCGGTGGTTTTGAAGGTGGAGCACCTGAACGCCGGCAAGATGGTCAAGGACGTCAGCTTCGAGCTGCACAAGGGCGAGATCCTCGGCTTTTCGGGCCTGATGGGCGCGGGCCGCACCGAGACCGCCCGGGCCCTGTTCGGCGCGGACCCCAAGGAATCCGGCGACATCTGGATCAACGGGCAAAAGGTCGAAATCCACTCCCCCCAGGACGCCGTCAAATGCGGCATCGGCTACCTCTCCGAGGACCGCAAGCGCTACGGCATCGTGGTGGGCAAGACCATTGCGGAAAACTCCACGATGGCCTCGCTGAAGGACTTCCTGAAGGGCCTGTTCATCGACAAAAAGAAGGAAAACGAGGCTACACAGAAGTACATCGACCGGCTCAAGACCAAGACGCCCAGCGTGGACCAGCTGGTAGTGAACCTGTCCGGCGGCAACCAGCAGAAGGTGGTCGTGGCCAAGTGGCTGGTGCGCAACTGCGACATACTGATTTTTGACGAGCCCACCCGCGGCATCGACGTCGGCGCGAAGAGCGAAATCTACCACCTGATGAACGAGCTGGCCGCCGAGGGCAAATCCATCATCATGATCTCCTCTGAAATGACCGAGATCCTGCGCATGTCCGACCGCATCGTGGTCATGTGCGAGGGCCGCAAGACCGCTGAAATTGATATCGCCGAGGCGACGCAGGAGAAGATCATGCACGCCGCGACGCTCAGGTGACAGGAGGGTGACGCATGGAGAATTTCAAGAACCTGCCAATTATCAAGAAATTGGGCTTCAACAGAATCGTGCTGGTTGGCGTGCTGATCCTGATGTACTTCGTGTTCTCCCTGGGCAGCGGGCGCATGCTGGGCAGCGGCGACATCAACAACGCCCTGAACATGGTGGATTACCTGGGCTTCCTGGCTCTGGGCGTCACCTTCGTCATCGCCACCGGCGGCATCGACTTTTCCATCGGCCCGGTTATGGTGTGCGCGGGCCTGATCGGCGGCAGGCTGCTGGTCACCTTCGGGTGGCCGCTGTGGCTGGCGCTGGTCATGTGCGTAATCGTGGGCATGGTCTTCGGCGTGTTCAACGGCATACTGGTGGCCTACATGGGCCTGCCCTCGTTCATTTCGTCGATGGCCTCGATGATGCTGGCCAAGGGCGTCGGCTCGGTTTTCACCCATGTGCAGAACTCCAACTGGCCCGCCAGCGGCGAGCCCAACAGCTGGTACAAGTACTTCGTCAACTATAACGGCTTCCCCACGGGCCTGCTGTTCTTGCTGGTGGTGGCCATCGTCTGCGCCATCATCATGAACAAGACCAAGATCGGCCGCTACATCCTGTGCATCGGCTCCAACCGCGAGGCGGTGCGCCTGTCCGGCGTGGACACCCGCAAGTGGGAGGCTCTGGCCTACGTCATCTGCGGCACGCTGGCCGGCATCGCCGCCATCACCTACGTGGGCGTCATCACCCAGGTGCAGCCGGGCCTCGGCGACGAATTCAACAACAACGCCATCGCAAGCTGCGTGATGGGCGGCACCTCGATGGCCGGCGGCATCGCCTCCATCGGCGGCACCGTCATCGGCGTTTTCATCATCTCCCTGCTGCGCGTGGGCATACAGGCCATGGGCTTCAGGCCGGACTACCAGTACATCATCACCGGCATCATCGTGGCGCTGGCCGTGTTCTCGGACATCCGCTCCAGCAGCCGCAAGAAGTGAGGAGGCGCGAGTATGCAGAAACAGCTTAATGAAAAGCGCGGCTTTGCCAACAACCCCATCGTCAAGGCCATCGGCCTGCAGCGCATCGTCGTGGTGCTGGCGGTCATACTGGAGGCGGTGCTGTTCTCGATCCTCAGCCCCGCTTTCCGCCAGTACGCCACCGTGGTCAGCATACTTGACTACTCCTACTACATCACCTTCATGGCCATCGGCGTCACCTTCTGCCTGATCTCCGGCGGCAACGACCTGTCCGTGGGCACGGGCATGATCTGCTACGCGCTGGCCGGCGGCTACCTGGTGCAGCACATGGGCTGGCCGGTGTGGGGCGGCATGCTGGTAACCATCGCCATCGGCCTGTGCTTCGGCGTGCTGAACGGCGCGATGGTGGCCATTATGAACCTGCCCCCCTTCATCGCCACGCTGTGCACGATGCTGATCACCCGCGGCCTGGGCTCGATACTCACCGGCGGCATGGCCGTTTCCTGGCCCTCCCGCAACAGCGCGGGCGGCTGGTTCCGCAGCTTGTTCAAGATCATCAACAACGGCAAGATCATCCCTGTGGGCTTCGCCATTGTCATCGTCAGCATCATACTGATGTCCATCGTGCTGAACAAGACCCGGGTGGGCCGCTACATCATCGCCATCGGCTCCAACAAGGAGGCCGCGCGCCTGTCCGGCGTGAACGTGGTCAAGTACCAGATGCTGGCCTACATCATCTCCGGCTTCTTCGCCGGCCTGGCGGGCATCGCCTACTCGGCCACCTTCTCCTCCTCCGTGGCTCCCGGCACCGGCGCCGGCCTGGAGCTGGACGCCATCGGCGGCGCGATCATCGGCGGCACTTCGATGACCGGCGGCCAGGGCAGCATCATCGGCACGCTGCTGGGCGTGTTCGTGATGTCGCTGCTCAAGACCGGCCTTCCCTACGTGGGCCTGCAGGCCAACTGGCAGCAGATCATCACCGGTATCGTGCTGATCGTGGCCATCTACATCGACGTTCTGAAGAACAAGAAGACGGCGTAAGAACGGCACGAGGCGCGGCATCTCCCCTGCGGGAGATGGTGTCAGCCGATTCCCCTAATTCCTAATCCCTACCACGATGTTTGACCGCAAAGCGGTTGACATAATATCATTTTAGGAGGTATCCCCATGAAGAAAATGTTGGCTATCGTCCTGGCTCTGATGCTGGTCTTCAGCGCCACCGCTGCTTTCGCCGCGGATTACGAGATCGTGTCCAAGGGCTTCCAGCACCAGTACTGGCAGGCCGTGCTGGCCGGCGCCCAGGCCAAGGCTGCTGAGCTCGGCGTCGAGATCAACTTCGTCGGCCCCGCCAACGAGTCCGCCTACGACGAGCAGCTGTCCCAGCTGAACTCCGCCATCAACGCGGCGCCCAAGGCTATCGGCCTGGCCGCCCTGTCCACCGAGACCTGCCTGGACGCCATCAAGACCGCCCAGGAGTCCGGCATCCCGATCATCGGCTTTGACTCCGGCGTGCCCGGCGCTCCCGAAGGCGCGATCCTGGCCAACTGCGCCACCAACAACTACAACGCTGGCGCCCTGGCCGGCGAGATGGTCTATGCCGCGATCAAGGATCGCATCGCTGCCGCCGAAGGCACCGTGCGCATCGGCGTGTCCGCGCAGGACGCCGTTTCCGAGTCCGTCACCCAGCGCGGCCTGGGCTTCATCGACAAGATCGGTGAGCTGGCCGCCGCCGACGGCTACACCGTGAAGCTGGAAGGCAACGAGAAGTATGTCAACGACGCCAAGGTCGAGTCCGTGGACGACGGCAAGATCGTCATCGAGACCCTGGTGCCCTCCCAGGTCACCGCTGAGCTGTCCGCCATCGACTGCCAGAACCTGCTGAACAAGAGCGACATCATCGCCCTGTATGGCTCCAACCAGCACTCCGCTGAGGCCATGGTCACCGCCAACGAGAACCTGCAGAAGCTGGGCACCGGCGAAGGCCAGGTCATCGGCGCGGGCTTCGACTCCGGCGCTGTCATCAAGGCCGCCGTCGCCGACGGCACCTTCCTGGGCGCCATCACCCAGGCCCCCTTCGCCATGGGCGAGGCGCTGGTCGACACCATGGTCAAGGCTGCCAACGGCGAGGCCGTCGAGGACATCGACACCGGCTGCCAGTGGTACACCGCCGAGAACATGAATGACGACGACATCGCCATCAACCTGTACGACTGATCCCACTGAACGACGCACAGTCGATCAGTGATTGACAGGGGCAGCCCCGCGACCATTATGGTCGCGGGGTTGCTTTCCCCTCATTGGATCTGCGCATCGCCTGTAGCGGCGGCCCTGAAGGACTGACTTCGTGTCGCTATCTGCCGCCACGGGTTCATCCTGCGTTGGTTTGCCCTGGCGACTGATCGTCGCCGCTACACGGGGTTGTTCTCCGTAGCGGCGGCAATCTGCCGGCATCGTTACCCTGCGCTGGGTTGCCATGGCGACTGATAGTCGCCGCTACACGGGGTTGTTCTCCGTAGCGGCGGCAATCTGCCGCCACCGTTACCCCTTGTGTTGGGTACTGTGGCGACTGATAGTCGCCGCTACACGGGGTTGTTCCTCCGTAGCGGCGGCAATCTGCCGCCACAAATCGCAGAACAGGAGGCTTTCGTATGGATAAAGGGTTCCGCCGAAAAACAAACCGCATGCAAACATATGATTATGCTTCCAATGGTATTTATTTTTTGACCCTCTGCGCTCGTGACAGACTCTGTCTGTTTGCCAATTCTCAAACAATGGCAATCAGTGAAATCGGCGAAATAGTGAAAGATGCGCTTTGTCAAATCGACATCATATATACCGGCGTACACATAGAGAAATATGTAATCATGCCAAATCATGTACATATCCTGATAAGCCTGCATTGTTCCAATGCAACTGTATCAACGATTGTAAGCCAATACAAGCGATATGTTACCCGCCGTGCAGGCGAATCCGTATGGCAGAAGTCATTTTATGATCATGTCGTTCGTAGCGAGGCAGATTATCAGCACATATGGGAATATATGGAAAACAATCCGGCAAAATGGATTGAAGACAGGTATTATACCCCGTAGCGGCGGCCCTGAAGGACTAACTTAGTGTCGCAATCTGCCGCCACCGTTACCCTCTTCCGCTGGGTTGCTGTGGCGACTGATAGTCGCCTCTACATGGGGTTGTTCTTCGTAGCGGCGGCAACCTGCCGCTGCCGTCACCCCTTGCGCTGGGTTGCTGTGGCGACTGATAGTCGCCGCTACACGGGGTGTTTTTCGTAGCGGCGGCAATCTGCCGCCACCGTTACCCCCTCCCGTTGGGTTGCTGTGGCGACTGATAGTCGCCTCTACACGGGGTGTTCTTCGTAGCGGCGGCAATCTGCCGCCACCGTTACCCCCTCCCGCTGGGTTGCTGTGGCGACTGATAGTCGCCGCTACACGGGGTGTTTTTCGTAGCGGCGGCAATCTGCCGCCACTCGTCACCCCTTGCGTTGAGTTACCATGGCGACTGATAGTCGCCGCTACATGGCCGCTACATGGTTGCCGCAGGTCTCATACCATCCGGTACTTCTTCGGCGTGGTGCCCTTGTATTTCCTGAACTGCTTGATGAAGAAGCTGGAATCGTTGTAGCCGCAGTGCTGGGCGATCTCGGCCACGGTCATGTCGCCGCTGGTCAAAAAGTGGCTGGCGCACTCCACCCGGTAGTAGTTCACGTAGTCGATGGGCGAGCGGTGGACGATCGTCTTGAAGAAGCGGCAGAAGTACTTGGGCGACATGCCCGTCAGCCGCGCCAGCTCCTCCAGGGTGATGCCCTGGCCGTAGTGGGTCTCGATGTACTCCAGCGCCGGCTTCAGCTGCTCGGCCTTCTGCCCGAAGCGGGCGGAGGGGGTGTCCAGCACGGCCCTGTCCCGGCAGCGCATCAGCGCGCCGAACAGCGCGTACAGGCTGCCGGTGATCTCCAGCACGTTTTCATCCACCCCGTCCCGGCAGCGCCCGAACAGCCCTACCGTCGCGCCTCTGAGGGCCTCGTCGGCGTCGATGTCCGCCGCCTTCAGGAATATGCTGTGGTTCAGCACCCCCTTCAGCCGCCGGGCGCAGGCGTCCTGCCCCAGCATCAGGCCCGCGTCGAACACCGCGCACTCGTAGACACAGTCCTCCGGCTCGCCGCCGTGGACCACGCCCCCGGCGATCAGCATCAGGTCCCCCGGCTCGGCCAGGACCTCCCGGTCGTCGATGTACAGGCTCAGACGTCCGCTGCGCACCCAGATCAGCTCCGTCTCCCGGTGCCAGTGCATCGGCATGCGGTAGCGCTCGTGGTGAACATCCACCGGATACCAGGCCAGCGGGAAATCCCCGGTACGGTGCTGTATCTGTTCGTTGTAGTCCAGGTAATGCATACTGCCTCCATACCAAAATGGTGAATATCGTCCTATTTTTTGCCATTATAGCACAATACAGGACCGGAAATCAATGTTATATTGGAATTAACCGCAGTGTCGGCAATTCTATTGTCCGATTTGACAGTTATTTTAAGGAGGATTGATTCACATGGCAAAGAACAGATACCTGGGCAGCTACCCGGTCATCGGCATCCGGCCCACCATCGACGGCCGCCGCGGCGCGCTGAAGGTGCGCGAGAGCCTGGAGGACCAGACCATGAACATGGCCAAGTCCGCCGCGAAGCTGTTTGAGGAGAACCTGCGCTACTCCAACGGCGAGCCCGTGAAGGTGGTCATCGCCGACACCACCATCGGCCGCGTGGCCGAGGCCGCCGCCTGCGAGGAGAAGTTCCGCCACGAAGGCGTCGCCATCACCCTGACCGTGACCCCCTGCTGGTGCTACGGCTCCGAGACCATGGACATGGACCGCAACACCATCAAGGCCGTCTGGGGCTTCAACGGCACCGAGCGCCCCGGCGCGGTATACCTGGCCTCCGTGCTGGCCACCCACGCCCAGAAGGGCCTGCCCGCCTTCGGCATCTACGGCCATGAGGTCCAGGAGGCCGACGACACCTCCATCCCCGAGGACGTGAAGGAAAAGCTGCTCCGGTTCGGCCGCGCGGCCGTCGCCGCCGCCACCATGCGGGGCAAGAGCTATTTGCAGATCGGCGCCATCACGATGGGCATCGGCGGCTCCATCATCGATTCCAAGTTCATCGAGGAATACCTGGGCATGCGCGTTGAGAGCGTCGACGAGGTCGAGGTCATCCGCCGCATGACGCTGGGCATCTACGACGAGAAGGAATACAAGAAGCTGAAGAAGTGGGCCGAGAAGAACGTCATCGAGGGCTTCGACAAGAACCCCGAATCCCTGCAGAAGAGCCGCGAGGACAAGGACAAGGATTGGGAGTTCACCCTGAAGATGTACCTGATCATCAAGGACCTGCTCAACGGCAACCCCAACCTGCCCAAGGGCAACGAGGAAGAGGCCGTGGGCCACAACGCCATCGCCGGCGGCTTCCAGGGCCAGCGCCAGTGGACCGACTTCTATCCGAACTGCGACTATCCCGAGGCCATGCTGAACACGTCCTTCGACCACAACGGCGCCCGCGAGCCCTATGTGTTCGCCACCGAGAACGACGTGCTGAACGGCCTGGGCATGCTGTTCATGAAGCTGCTGACCAACCGCGCCCAGATGTTCGCCGACGTGCGCACCTATTGGAGCCCCGAGGCCGTCAAGCGCTGCACCGGCTATGAGCTGGAGGGCAAGGCCAAGGAGAACGGCGGCTTCATCCACCTGATCAACTCCGGCGCGTGCTGCCTGGACGCCAACGGCCAGGCCCGCGACAAGGACGGCAACCGCGTCATGAAGCCCTGGTACGAGGTCACCGAGGAAGACCAGGAAGCCATCATGAAGAACACCACCTGGAACTACGCCGACCTGGGCTACTTCCGCGGCGGCGGATACTCCAGCCGCTTCGTGACCGACTGCGAGATGCCCGCCACGATGATCCGCCTGAACCTGGTGGACGGCCTGGGCCCGATGCTGCAGATCGCCGAGGGCTGGACCGTGGCCCTGCCCGACGAGGTGACCGACACCCTGTGGAAGCGCACCGACTACACCTGGCCCTGCACCTGGTTCACCCCCCGCTGCGACGGCGTCGAGGGCAGCCCCTTCAAGACCGCCTACGACGTGATGAACAACTGGGGCGCCAACCACGGCGCGATCAGCTACGGCCACATCGGCGCCGACCTGATCACCTTCTGCTCCATGCTGCGCATCCCCGTGGCCATGCACAACGTGCCCGTCTCGAAGATCTTCCGGCCCGCGGCCTGGAACGCCTTCGGCATGGACAAGGAGGGCGCCGACTATCGCGCCTGCGCCAACTACGGCCCGTTCTACAAGAAGTAATTCAATAAATAGTTGGCCTTTTTCCCTGAAATACATTTCAGGGAAAAGGGCCAAGCATTTACAAGAAAGGTTGTGTTCCTCTGAAGATCCTGATGGAGATGGGCCACGGCGACACGCTGGTGATCGGCGACGGCAACTTCCCGGCGGCGGCCATGGCGAAGGACTGCAAGCTGGTGCGCCTGGACGGCCACGGCGTGCCCGAGATCCTGGACGCCATACTGAAGTTCTTCCCGCTGGACCCCTACGTGGAAGCGCCTGTCAGCCTGATGGAGGTCGTGCCCGGCGACCCGGTGGAGACCCCCATCTGGGACGAATACGCGAAGATCGTCGAGAAGTACGAGCCCGGCACGAAGATCGGCCACATCGAGCGTTTTGCGTTCTATGAGGAAGCGAAGAAGGCCTATGTCATCATCGCCACCAGCGAAGCGGCGCTGTACGCCAACGTGATTTTGCAGAAGGGTGTCGTGAAGTAATACAATATAGCAGTGAACAGGGGAACGGCTTTGCCGTTCCCCTGTTCACTGTCATATTCCTATATCCTTCTCGCCCCCGCGCCGCCGTGCTTCTTCTGGTACAGCACGCTGCCGTTTCGGTAGGCGATGGGGGTCACCTGCTGGATGGCCTTGAAGCGCTGTATGAAGTGGCTGGTATCGCAGAAGCCCAGCTCCTGGGCGATGCGCTCCACGGGCCAGGACGTGGTCTCCAGCAGGTAGCAGGCGTGGCTGATCTTGCGGCTCATCACATACTTGGAAAAGGTGGTGCCCACGGTCCTGGAGAACAGGTTCGAGAAGTAGGCCGGATGGTAGCCGAAGGTCTGGGCGATCTCCGTCAGCGTCAGGCGGTGGTCGATGTTCTCGTCGATGTACTTCAGTATCTTATGATTCACCGGATGGCCGTTGTTTTCGATCTCCACCCGCTTGCACAGCGTCATCAGTATGTTGTAAAGCAGCATGCTGATGCCCGGGCCCTCCTGGTGCGCCTGGTAGAGAAACGAGGTGCACAGGTTCATCACGTCGGTGAAGGCCCCGCCCTCGTAGATCGGGCCGCCCAGGTCCAGTATGTGGCGGGTCAGCTGGGCGCTGTTGCCCCCGGCGTACTCCACCCACACCAGCCCCAGCGGGTCCTTGGGGTCGGTGGAATACATGTGGCCCTCGTTGCTGGCCATCACGAACAGCTGCCCGGCGTGCACGCCGAAGGTGTGCCCCCGGGTGGACACCGTGCCCTTGCCGTACATCACGCAGTGGATCATGCTGTAGGGATAGGCGTCGTCCCGGCTGATCAGGAAGTCCGTGGGCGTTTTCAGCACGATGCCCGCCCGGTTCACCTGGATGTACAGGCTGTTCGGGTCTACCGCCCGGGGCGCCAGATAGTACACGTCGTGGGGCACGCTGCCCACGATGTCGTGCTCCAGGTCGTCCGCGTAATAGTTGCTGCGCATGGGTTCTCACCGCCTTACATCAAAATTATACAACATCTCCGGCCATTTGTCCACCGAACTCACCCATTATTACCTTAAAAATATACAACTTCATACTTAAATTGTTAATTGTGTTTTATGTCCCCTTTTGCTATAGTTGTAGTTGAAAGTTAACAATGGTAATGGGGATGCTATGTCCCCTGTCCCGGAGCGATGATTTCCGCCGAGGGCGGAGGTTATAAAAAAACAAGGAGGAATATCACTATGAAGAAACTCGTCGCACTGATTCTGGCTGTCATGATGCTCATGTCTCTGACCGCCGCTTTCGCCGAGAAGACCCCCACGATCGCCTACGTGCCGAAGGTCATCGGCCAGCCCTGGTGGGATCACGTGCAGCAGGGCGTTGAGCAGTGGGCTGCCGACAACGGCATCGACGTCATCTACAAGGGTGGCACCACCGTCGACGCCGCCGAGCAGGTGGGCATCATGACCGATCTGGTCAACCAGGGCATCGACATCCTGTGCTTCTCCCCAAACGATCCCGACGCCTGCGAGGAGATCTGCAAGACCGCCCGTGAAAAGGGCATCATCGTGATCGCCACCGAGGCCTCCGGCATGGAAAACGTCGACTTCGACATCGAGGCCTTCGACGAGGCCGGCCTGGGCGCCTTCCTGATGGACGAGCTGGCCGCGCAGATGGGTGAAGAGGGCGAGTACATCACCATGGTCGGCTCCATGACGATGGAATCCCAGAACAACTGGGCTGACGCCGCCGTGGCCCGCGCCGAGGCCGCCTATCCTAACCTGGTGCTGGTGGACGACAAGCGCGTCGAGGACAACTCCGACGCCCAGGAAGCCTACAACCTGACCATGCAGCTGAAGCAGAAGTATCCGAACCTGAAGGGCATCCTCGGCACCGGCTCCTTCGACGCCCCCGGCGCCGCCCGCGCCATCGAGGAGATGGGCCTGACCGGCCAGATGTTCGCAATCTCCGTGGCCATGCCCGCTGAGGTCTCCGACTATCTGAAGAGCGGCACCCTGAAGTCCGTCGCCCTGTGGGATGCTTCCGTCACCGCCAAGGTGCAGCTGAACACCGCCATGAAGCTGTTCGCCGGCGAGGAAGTCGGCGAGGGCTCCGACCTGGGCGAGGAGGGCTATCACTCCGTGCACATCGCCGACAACGGCAAGGGCAAGAACTTCATCTTTGGCGATGGCTACCTGGCCGTCACCGTGGACAACTGGGAGTCCTTCGGCTTCTAATCGATCGATTTGAGCCTCGAACCCCAATACCTTGCGAGGCAGGGAAGGCATTCTTCCCTGCCTCGTTCACAACATCATGACCGTTGATGGGAGCACAGCGGCCTACGCCGTGCCGCCATCAGCGGTTACGAATCCAAAAAGACAAGGAGCAATGCATCATGTCTGAATACCTGCTTCAAATGACCGGTATTGACAAGCGCTTCGGCGGCGTCCACGCCCTGGACCACGTCAATTTCGCGGTCAGGCCCGGCAAGGTCATGTGCCTGGCCGGCGAAAACGGGTGCGGCAAATCCACGCTGGTGAAGATCATCTCCGGCGTGTACACCCGCGACGAGGGCGAGGTGCTGTTCGAGGGCAAGCCCATACAGCACATCACCCCCGCGGAGGCCACACGCCTGGGCATACAGGTCATCTACCAGGATCTGTCCATCTTCCCCAACCTGACGGTCATGGAAAACCTGGCCATCAACAGCGAGATCACGGCCAACCGAAAGATCGTGAACCGCAAGCGCTGGGAGCAGACCGCAAAGGAGGCCCTCTCGAAGATCGGCTACGAGATCGATCTGTACGCCAAGATGGGCGATCTGTCGGTGGCGGACAAGCAGCTGGTGGCCATCTGCCGGGCGCTGCTGTTCAACGCCAAGCTGATCATCATGGACGAGCCCACCACCGCCCTGACCAAGAAGGAGGTGGACGCGCTGTTCAAGACGGTGCGCCAGCTGCGGGATTCGGGCATCGCCATCATGTTCATCAGCCACAAGACCGAGGAGATTTTCGAAATCTCAGACGACGTGTGCATCATGCGCAACGGCAAAAACGTGTACTCCGGCCCCACCGCCGAGCTGACCAAGAAGGATTTCACCTATTACATGACCGGTCGCGAGCTGGAGGACGACTACTTCGTGCCCACCAACATCTCCAAGGAGCCGGTGCTGAAGGTGGACCACCTGACCTGGAACGGCAAGTTCCACGACGTCAGCTTCGACCTTCGCAAGGGCGAGATCCTGGGCATCACCGGCCTGCTGGGCTCGGGCCGCACCGAACTGGCCCTCAGCCTGTTCGGGCTGGGTAAGGTCCATTCCGGCACCATCACCCTGAATGGCCAGCAGGTGAAGATCACATCGCCCATCGACGCCCAGAAGAAGCGCATCGGCTACGTGCCCGAGGACCGGCTGACCGAGGGCCTGTGCCTGCGCCAGCCCATCGCCGACAACATCATGCTCTCATCACTGAAGCAGCTGACCCACGCGCTGGGCACGCTGAAGCACGACGAGCTGTTTGAAAAATCCAACGAGTGGGTCAAAAAGTTCTCCATCGCCACCGACGACGCCCACAAGCACGCCAGCACGCTGTCCGGCGGCAACCAGCAAAAGATCGTGCTGAGCAAGTGGCTGAACAACGACCTGGACGTGCTGATCCTGAACGGCCCCACCGTGGGCGTGGACGTCGGCGCAAAGCAGGACATCCACGCGCTGGTGCACGACCTGGCCAACCAGGGCCTGGCGGTCATCATCATCTCCGACGACCTGGCCGAGGTCGTGGTCAACTGCAACCGCGTCATCGTCATGAAGGACGGCGCCATCGTGGGCGAGATGACCGGCGACCGGATCACCGAAGAGAACATACTGAACATCATACGATAAGGAGGCGCGGGCATGAACAACGCAAAGCTGAAGCGCATGACGCGCAAGACCGAATTTTACATGTTTATCGTGCTGATCCTGCTGTGCGTGCTGGTGCAGATCAAGTCCAGCGGACAGCTGATCACCTTCCCGGGAATCTTCACCCGCCTGAACGTCACGGTGCTGCGAACGATGGTGGTGGACGGCATGTTCGCCATGTGCTCGCTGGTGGTCATGATCTCCGGCGGCTTCGACCTCTCCTTCCCGGCCATCGCGGCGCTGGCCTACTCGCTTTCGACCACGATCTGCCTGAACAACGGTTGGTGCGCCACGAACCCGCTGGCGGGCTTCGCGCTGGCCGTGGCCATCGGCTGGGTGCTGGGCATGCTGAACGGCTGGATCATCTCCAACTTCAAGCTGAACACCATGATCGTCACCTTGGGCACCCAGACCTTCTTCACCGGCATCTCCATGGGCCTTCTGAAGCTGAAGGAGATCACCTCCACCCTGCCGGACGGCATGAAGGCCTTCGGCAAGCTGTACATCTTTGAAAGCGCCGACCCGGTCACCGGCATACGGTTTACGCTGTCGGCCATGGTGCTGTTCCTGATCGCGCTGTGCGCCATCGTCTCATTCATGCTGAACAAGACGATGTTCGGCCGGGCGCTGTACGCCATCGGCGGAAACGAGGTCTCCGCCGAGCGCGCCGGCTACAACGTGAAGAAGACCAAGTTCCTGCTGTACTCGGCGGTAGGCGCGCTGGCAGGCTTTATCGGCATGATCCGCGTGTGCATGGAGAGCCAGTCCATCCCCAAGGCCATGATCGGCAAGGAGATGACCATCATCCCCGCCGTCATACTGGGCGGCGCGTCGATCTACGGCGGCGAGGGCACCGTGTTCGGCACGGTGGTGGCCGTGGGCATCATCTCGCTGGTTTCCAACTCGATGCTGATATTGGGCATCGACACCTACTGGCAGCAGTTCTTCAACGGCCTGGTCATACTGGTCGGCGTCACCGTGTCGGCCCTGCAGGCCAAGCGCCAGAAGCAGTAAGGAGGAGGAGAAGGCAATGAAATCGAGTACGCTTCAAAAACACAGCTATACCTTCATGCTGCTGGGCCTGATGGCCGTGGTGCTGCTGTTCTTCACCGTCCTGAAGGGCACGATGCTCTGGAAGGGTGACGTGTGGCTGGGCATCGCCATGCAGTTTCCGGAATACGGCGTGGTCACGCTGGGCCTGATGTTCTGCTTCATCTGCGGCAAGATGGACATGTCCTTTATGGCCCTGGGCGACTTCGCTACCATCATGGCCGTGCAGTACATGGCAGGTCACGCCGACAGCCCCGCCGGCGGCGTGATCCTGGTGGGCATACTGATCGCCCTGGCCATCGCGGCCTTCGGCGGGCTGATCAACGGCCTGCTGGTCAGCCAGCTGGACATCCCCCCGGTGATGGCCACCATCGCCATGCAGCTGGTTTGGACGGGCCTGTCAGTCGCCCTGACCAGCGGCAACACCGTCAAGGGCCTGCCGGCGCTGTACACCGAGATCGGGCACAAGTACCTGCTGGGCTTCCTGCCGGTGCCGCTGCTGATCTTCCTGATGATCTTCGCGCTGTGCTGGTTCCTGCTGAACCACACCGTTTACGGCGAGAAGCTGTACATGGTGGGCACCAACATCAAGGCCGCAGAGTTCTCCGCCATCAACACCAAGCGCATGGTGGTGGGCACCTACATCCTCTGCGACGTGATCTGCTGCATCGGTTGCCTGCTGATGGTGAACACCATGGCCAGCGCCAAGGCCGATTACGGCACCAGCTACGTGATGCGCTGCATCCTCATACTGGTGCTGGCGGGCGTGCTGCCCGACGGCGGCATGGGCAAGATCGGCAACGTGCTGATCGCCATCGTCACCATACAGATCATCGCCACCGGCGTCAACATGTTCCCCACGCTGAACACCTACTACGCCAGCCTGATCTGGGGCGGCCTGCTGATCGTCGTGCTGATCATGTCCACCAAGGTGGGCGAGGGCGGTCTGTTCGGGCTGAAGCTCGGTGGGAAGAAGCGCCTGAAGGCGTGACGACTTTTAAAAATTATATTTCCGTGGGATATTAGCATGTAAATTTTCGAAACACCCAAAGAATATACAATTTCAGCTTGAATTTGTATATGGTATTGACAAATCGGGTTTGCTATGATAATGTTAACTTATATCGAAGGGAGCCTGCGCTATGAACAGCCTTGAGAGATTCTACAAGACCATCGCCTACGAGCCCGTCGACCGCCCCGCCTGCTGGATGGGCGACCCCACCCCCGAGGAAGCGGCCAAGCTGTGCGAATACTACGGCGTCAAGAACACCAGCGAGCTGAAGAAGGTCGTCGGCGACGACTTCTATGCCGTGGAGATCCCCTATCATTCCCCCACCTGCAACGCCATCTTCGCCGCCTTTGACTGGTACATGAACGGCAGCAACGTGGATACCGAGCACCGCACCCTCACCGCCGACGGCTGCTTCGCCAACTGCGAGGACCTGGACGAGGTGGAGGCGGTGAACTTCCCCTGGCCCGACCCGGAGAAGTACATCGACCCCGAGCTGTGCAAGAAGCTGGTGGCCGAGGCCCCCGAGGGCAAGACGGTCATGGGCATGCTGTGGGCCTGCCACTTCCAGGACACCTGCGCCGCCTTCGGCATGCAGACGGCCCTGATGAACATGGTGGCCGACCCCGAGATGGTGCACTACGTGGACGACCACATCGTGGCCTTCTATGAGAAGGCGCTGAGGATCTTCCTGGAGGCCACCAAGGGCAAGGTGCACGCCATACTGATCGGCGACGACGTGGGCAGCCAGCGCGGGCTGATGATCTCCCCGAAGCTGGTCTCCGAGTTCGTGATCCCCGGCGCGAAGAAGCTGATCGACATCGCCCACAGCTACGGCGTAAAGATCGTCTACCACTCCTGCGGCAGCATCGTGGACGCCATCCCGCTGCTGATCGAGGCGGGCGTGGACGCCATCCATCCCATCCAGGCCAAGGCCGCGGGCATGCAGCCGGACAACCTGAAGGAGAAGTTCTACGGCAAGGTGGCCTTCTGCGGCGGCGTGGACACCCAGGACCTGCTGCCCTTCGGCACCCCCGAGGAGGTGGCCGCCAAGGTGAAGGAGCTGCGCACCATCTTCCCCACCGGCCTGATCATCTCCCCCAGCCACGAGGCCCTGCAGGCCGACGTGCCCCCCGCCAACGTCAAAGCATTGTTTGAAGAGGCCGGGAAGATATATTGAGGAATGAGGAATTAGGAATTAGGAATGAGGAATTAGGAATGAAATGGCACGGCACAGGCTATTCCTGTTCCCTGTTCCCTGTTCCCTGTTCCCTGTTCCCTGTTCCCTGTTCCCTGTTCCCTGTTCCCTGTTCCCTCAACCGGTACCCAAAAGAATACCAACGGAGGTTTACCAACCATGCTTCGTTTCGGACAGATGATCAACGTGAAGCCGGAGGGGCTGGAGGCCTACAAGAAGTGGCACGCCAACCCGATGCCCGGCGTCAACGAGATGATCAAGGAATGCCACCTGAAGAACTATTCCATCTACAGCCGGGGCGACTGGCTGTTCGCCTACTTTGAGTACGACGGCGACGACTTCGACGCCGACATGGCCAAGATGGCCGCCGACCCCAACACCCAGGCGTGGTGGGACGTGGTCAAGCCCCTGATGCAGCCCCTGCCGGATCGCAAGGAAGGGGAATTCTGGTCGGACATGGAGGAAATATACCACCTCGATTAATTAAGGAACCTTCACGAAATAACTTACGCATCTTATTTCGTTACAGTTCCTAAGGGAAGGAGATTGCCCAATGATTATCATCGGCGAAAAGATCAACGGTTCCATCCCCAGCGTGGCCGAGGCCATCGCCAAGCGGGACGCGGAGTTCATCAAGCAGCGCGCCCGCATCCAGGACGAGGCCGGCGCGACCTTCATCGACTGCTGCGCCTCCGTGCCGGAGGCCGAGGAGGTCGAGACCCTCAAGTGGATGATCGACTGCATCCAGGAGGTCACCGACCTGCCCATCTCCGTCGACAGCCCCAGCGCCAAGGTGCTGGCCGAGGCCTACAAGTTCTGCAAGCGGCCCGGACTGTTCAACTCCGTCTCCGGCGAGGGCGACAAGATGGACATCATCTTCCCCCTGATGGCCGAAAACAAGGGCTGGGAGTGCATCGCGCTGTGCTCTGACGACACCGGCATCCCGAAGAACGCCGCCGACCGCCTGAAGGTGTTCGACAAGATCATGGCCAAGGCGAAGGAGTACGGCATCCGCCCCTCCCGCCTGCACATCGACCCCCTGGTGGAGATGCTCTGCACCAGCGAGAACGGCATCGAGACCAACGAGGAGGTCATCTCCACCATCCGCCAGCGGTACGACGACATCCACATCACCGCCGCCATCTCCAACATCTCCTTCAACCTGCCTGTGCGCAAGATGGTCAACCTGGGCTTCACCGTGCTGGCCATGAAGGCCGGCCTGGACAGCGCGATCCTCGATCCCACCAACCGGGACATGATGGGCGTCATCTACGCCACCGAGGCGCTGCTGGGCCTGGACGACTACTGCATGGAGTACATCTCCGCCTACCGCGAGGGCCTGTTCGGCCCGAAGAAGGACTGACGGGATATTAATTGGATATGCGACAGGGGCCGCCCGAAAAGGCGGCCCCTGTCGCATATCCATTTCTTTACGCCCGATTAAACCTCCCCTTCGGCTGCTTGCAGCGGGGACACTTCCAGTCCTCGGGCAGGTCGTCGAATGCCACGCCGTCGTGCTCGGCGGGGTCGTACACGTAGCCGCAGACGGAACAGACGTACTTGCCGGAGGCCGTCATGCCGCCAAAGTCGTATTCCTCGAAGATGGTCTCCACGGGATGGTCCAGGTCCATCACCCGCTTCGCCTCCAGGTTCTCGTAGCCCTGGGGGGTGTGGGTGGAGACGTACACCGTGGGATGGTTGCGAATGAATTCCCGCACCCGGTCCAGCGTCTCGCGGGCGGCGGCTTTGTCGTCGTACACCACCGACAGCTTGTTGGCGTACAGCGCCTCGTCCACATAGGTGATGTCGCCGTGGATCATGTAGAACAGGCCGTCCAGCTCCACGATGACGATGCTGTTGCCGTTGGTGTGGCCCTTGGCCTTGATGTAATAGATGCCGTCACGGATCTTCTGGCTGGCGGGGAAATTGTAGTACGGGCCATCGGTGAAGGTGACGGGCACGAGGTTGCCCAGGCCCTTCAGCTCGTCGGCGGAGACCTCGTCGGCGTTCACGTAGATCTTCGCGTTGGGGAAGGACTTCAGCTCGCCGGAGTGGTCGGCGTGCTTGTGGGTCAGCAGGATCTTCGTCACCTGCTCGGGCTTGTAGCCCAGCGCGGCGAATTGGGACATATAGGTGCCCACGTCCCTACCGGTGAAGGCGGGGCTCTTCTCGTCCGGGGCCTCCTCCGGGGTGCCCGCCGGCAGGCCGGTGTCCACCAGGATCACCTCGTCGCCGGTATCGATCAGGTAGTTGGTCAGCGCGCCGCGATAGCGCACGTTGGGGTCGAATTTTTCGGGGCCGTCCTCGCCGCCGAAGGCGAAGGGCTGGCCGTAGAAGCCGTCCTTCCTGAAGGTGATTGCCTTGATGGTCATCATACGCATGTCCTCCTTTTTCTGTTCAAATTGTATTATAAGCCCAGGCATAGCAATAGGCCTGGGTTCTCGCCGCGAAGGGCTCGGTGCGCAGCAGGGCGCACATCTGCTCCCTGGTGTACCAGCCGGGCACGATCTCCTCGGCGTCGGAGGTGCTCTTCCTGAACTCCCCGGTCGCCGTGCCGAAGACGCAGATGCTCCGCTCGTTGGCGAAGCCCACGGCGTTGTAGCTGTTGTCCAGCACGTCGTCGATGCGCGTCAGCGTCAGGCCGGTCTCCTCCCACAGCTCCCGCTTCGCGCTCTGCTCCGGGGTCTCGCCGGGATCGATCAGCCCCGCCGGGAAGTTGTAGATCCACTGGGCGATCGCCATGCGGTACTCCCGGCTGACCAGCATCCGTTCGCCGCTCTCGTCCGTCAGGATCAGGATCACCGAATCCGGCGCCTTGTTCTGCAATTCCTCCAGCGTATGAAGGTCCCTGTTTCTGCTGATGATCTCGTAGGTCTTCGGGTGCCCCTCCTCGGTCACATAGTCCACGTCGTAGCGGGTGATGAATTTTCCCTCGTGGATCTTTCGGATGCCCTGGTATTTCATGGTGTTCCAGCTCCTTTATCGCTCTGATTCCTGTTGAAGCCTCGGCCCGCCGGCGTGGCGGCGGATGTGGGCGCAGTCGTTGAACAGCTCCACCCGGGGGAAGACGCATGCGCCGGGGTTCACCGGAAAATCCAGTATGATGATCGAGGTGAAGTCATAGGGCAGAACCGACGCCACATACGGAAACGGCAAATTCAAGAGGTGCGCCAGCACGCACGCCCCCGAGCCGCCGTGGCTGAACAGGGCAACGGTCTCGTCCGTACCGCCGTCGCAGAAGAAGCGCCGGCCCTCGTGCCGGTACCCGCGCCCAGCCAGGAAAGCATCGAACTCCACCGCGATAGCCCCGTAGTACACTGTCGCCGCGTTCCCGTCGAAGTACGGGTGAGCCCGCCAGTCCTCCCCAAGAAAGTCAAAGCCCTCCGCCAGCATCTTATCGCCCAGCGTCCAGGGGTGGCCCTCGCAGTCAATTCCCGCCCCGCCCCAGCCGATCTCGTGCATGTAATCCAGCGTGGTCACCGGCAGCCCCAGTCGCGCCGCCGTGTAGGCGGCTGTCTCCGCCGCCCGCCCGCAGGGCGAGGCGTAGATCGCGGAGATCCCCTCCCCCGCCAGCCGCTCGGCCGCCGCCGCGGCCTGCGCCCGGCCCTCGCGGGTCAGGCAGTCGTTCACGTAGTCCGGTTCCCCGTGTCGCACAAATATGATTCGCATGGCTTTGCACCTGTCGCTCGTATTCTCCGGTATTTATTATACCATTCCGCTTCCGTCCGCGCTTGTTGTTCCGGCCAGAATCCTTATTGATTCTCCCCGGCTTGTCTGAGTGCTATCGCTCTGACCGTATCATCTACATAGAAGCCGTTTTTGCACAAATCATCAATGACCGGCGCGATTTCCTCGAACAACCCCATCCTTTTTGCTCTCAGCAACACACCCAGCGTCCCCGTCACATGCAGTCCCAAGAATTTGGCCGTCTTCTTAGCGGCATTATCGTCTATGATCACCAAGTCAGAGGTGGGCGTTTCCTGAGCCAGTATCATCACTTCAACCTCTCCGTCGTGCAGCTTGGCCCGATACATCTGTTTCTGTGACTTATCCGAAATCTGTTCGATCTCAATCCAGTCAGGACGCTGCTTGATCTGTCGACAGGCAGAATCATCCTTTTCCGTCACTTCATCAAAGACCGCCTGCGGGATGATGATTCTACCGTATACCTTCTGGAGCAAATCCAGTCTGCCTATATTGCACAGGGCGATCAGCGGCGTTGAGTTGACAATCACCCTAAGCATTCTTCATTTCCTCCAAAAACTCCGCCTCATCATCGAAATGGAATATGGAGACGTGATTCTCGCCAAGGTATTTGATGAAATCTTCCTCCGTCATACCTGCGATCTGCGCGCAATACCCTATGGAAACACCATTCTGTGTATAATAACTCAACGCTATCGCCCGCTTGGCAAAGCAGAGCGCTTGTTCTTTCGTCATTCGAGTATCGTAAAGCACCGCATCCGGTATCTTTATCGCCAGTTCACACATCGTTCCACCTCCCATTGCAACCAGTCTTTTGAGTCATTGTACCCAGCCTTCGCCTACAGAATACCACATAAAGGCAGGGATTGCAAGATTGGAAAACGGGGACAGTTCTCTTGTCCCGCTTTCCAACCGGAATTACCACCTGAAATCTTCGGAGGATCGTGAGTAGAACGGGACAGAGGAATCGTCCCTCTGTCCCATATCGGCCAGCCGGTGTCAAGAATCTTCGCGTCCTGCCTGGGCTGCGATGAACATCGCTTTGCGCCGCCCTTGACTCCGCTTGTCCGGCATGCTATGATGTAATCAAGCGGACATCGGATGGCTCCGCTGCCCGCTCTCTTAACTGCTTGCGTTATGCACTGCCTTGTCGCTGTTTACACTGATTTTGAGACAGGCTCTTGTAAACACACCCTGATCAGATTCATCAAGAAGGGAAAAGACAATGTCCGATCACCTGAGCATCTGCCTGGTCCTGTTCGTTCTGACCTGTGCGGGCTACATTGCGAATATCTGGAGTCTCGCCACGGTCGCCATGGCCTCCGTCGCGGCGCTTTCGCTCACAGGCTGCCTCCCACAGAAGGAGATCCTCGCCTGCTTCGCCAACGACATCGTCATCATGATCGGAGCGATGAGCGTAGTGGCCGTCGGCTTCAACAAGACAAAATTCTGCTCCAGGCTCGCCGCCGGTATCACGCGCATCGTCAAGGGGAATCGCAACAGTCTTCTGCTGCTCTACTGCATGCTGGTCATGGTGCTGAGCCAGGTCGTGCAGAGCCCCGTCATCGTCTATGGCATTGTCGCGCCATTCTGTATGACCACCGCCGATTCGATGGGCATTCCCAGGTCGAAGATCGCGCTTCCCCTCGGAGTTGTCGCCATCGCCACCTGTTCCACATTGCCCATCGGCACTGGCGCGACCCAGGCCGCCGAACTCAGCGGCTACATCAGCGCGTACTACGAAAAGCTCGAGCGCTTCACCGGCGCCATTCCGGCGATGGGCTTCCTGGATCCGATGATCGCCCGCCTGCCCATGCTGATCTTCACGGTGCTCTACTGCGCCTTTGTCATGCCGCGCTTCTGCCCCAATCGGACTGGCGACCAGGTGGTGCGGGCCACGGACGGCTGCGCCAATCAGATACCGCTGTCTGCCTTCTCCGAAATCGCGGGCATCGTCATCTTCTTCGGCACAGCCCTGGCCCTCATGCTGCAGGCCAGCGTTATGAAGGGTGTCGCCATCTGGCAAATCTGCCTGACCAGCGCGGTGCTGATGGTGATCTGCGGTGTCCTCAAGCCCGACGAGGCTGCGCGGTCGATCCCGTTGAGCATGCTGCTGCTCATCGTCGGCGCACTGGCCATGTCCGGCGCCCTCTCTGCCACCGGTGCGGGCAATCTGATCGGCGGCTTTATCGCCGACATAGCCGCGAGGTTCAACAACAACTATGTCATCGGCCTCGTATTCTTCCTGTTTCCCTTCCTGTGCGCGCAATTCATGTCCAACCGCGGCGCGATGCTGATCTTCTTTCCCATCGCCATCGCGGTCTGCCACCGGATCGGCGGCGACCCCCGCGGCTTGCTGCTCCTGATCGAAACCGGCGTGCTCGCCGCCTTCATGACGCCCCTGCCCACCGCCGCTGTTCCCTACATGATGGCCTACGGCGGCTATGACCAGCGGGATCTGTTCAGGGGCGGCTGGCTGTTCGTCGTCCTGGGCTGCGTCGTCTGCGTCGGCTGGATCATGAGCGTCATGCCCGTTTTTTAATCCTTTTCGGCGATTTCCTGCAACCTGGAATAGAGCACCTTCCCGCCTTCGTTCATGGGGAATTCGTCGATGACCATGACCCGGAGGCCGGTTCGAGCGGCGTTGAGCCTGTCCCGGATGAAATCCAGCAGGATGTCCCTGTATTTTTCCTCTGTCACAAAGATCGTAAGGTGATCGTCCGTCCCCACGCTGACGCTCAGGATGTTCAGCGCGTCCATGATCAAACCGTCGACCTCGTCCAGGCTCACCCGGTGCCCCGCCAGCTTGATGTAGCGCTTCAGCCTCCCGGTGATGCTGAAATAGCCGTCCTCGTCGAACTCGGCGATATCGCCGGTGCGAAGTTTTCCGTTCCATTCGTCGCCCGCGGACAGGTCCTCGCCGCGCTGGGCGTATCCCATCGCCACATTTGGCCCCTGATAGCACAGCTCGCCCCGGACGTGGGGCTCGGTGATCTCGTTCCCGGCCTCGTCCACGATCGCGAGGCGACCGCCCGGAACGACAACGCCCACCGAGCCGGGCTTGTGCAGCGCGTCCTCCGGGGGCAGCCAGGTGATGTCCGCCGTGGCCTCGCTCTGCCCGTACATGATGACAAAGCGCTTCCCGTTCTCCGCGGCATAGTCGGCGTAGTAAGCCTGCAGCTCGCGGCTGAGCTTGCCGCCCGCCTGGGTCAGGAGGCGCAGATCGGGAAAGTCGTCCTCGAACATCCCGATGCGGCGCAGCATGTCGTAGGTGTTGGGTACGGCGTGGAACTGCGTCACCTCCTCCGACTCAAGCAGGTCCCAGAATTCCGAATCCATCACCCCACTCTGGGTCGTCACGACGGACGCGCCCCGAAGCAGGTTCGCGTGAAGCATCGAGAGCGCATAGGTGTATTGCGGCGGCAGGCAGGTGATGGATTTGTCCGAAGGGCCGATATCCAGGAAATCGGCGATCGCGGCCGCGTTGAAGCGCAGGTTGTCCCAGCTCTGCCGCACGTACTTCGCCGAGCCGGTAGAGCCGGAGGTGGTGATCAACAGGCCCAGTCGCTCGTTCACGGGATAGCGCTGGGCGAAATTGGTCCTCAAGAGGACGTAATCCCGGAATTCAAAAACCTCCCGCATGGCGGGGCAGGCGCCTTTCTTCTCCTTCGGCAGGAGGAGAAGGCCCGGGCGATAGAGGTTCATGATCGCCTTCCACATCTCTGTCGGAAGCCCCTCGGAGGCGGGCAGCACGGGATAGCCCAGATTCATCAGCGCCGCGTAGCCGCAGAGCCCCCCAAGGGTGTTACGACAGACGAACATCACCAGCGGACGTTCGCCTCCTGGCTCGATGGCCTTCTCCAGCTCGGCGGAAAGCGCCGCCAAATCGCCGTAGGTCAGCTCGGCGCCGGTATCTCCGATCAGCGCAGGTCTTTCTGAAAACGCTTCAAAATTCCACAGCTTTCCCATGTGTATCGTCCTCTCTTCCATGATTCACGCTGAGCGGGGCTCACTTCTTCGCGTTTTCCAGTTTTTTCCGCACCAGCTCCAGGCCCGCCCGATAGGAGTTGATTTTCATGGTTTCCCTGCCCTTGAAGGAAATGTGGAAAGTCTCCTCCAGCGCGCAGATCAGGCTCATCTGGGCGATGGAATCCCAGCCCGCGTCGTGAAAGCGGAAGGTGACCGGGTTGAAGTCCACGTTCGGGAAGTTGCCGGAGAATGCATTCCAGTACAGCGCCGCGACGCGATCCGGGGTGAAGGCTTCCGCCTCCTGCCGGGGGGCTTCCTGCTGGGGCGCTTCCTGCCGCGATTCCAGCTGTTTGCTCGGGGCATAGAGCAGCCCCTGCGCGCCTTCGTTGGTGATTCGTGCCGGGTTGCCCATCACTGTGGTATTGGCCTCGACGTCGCTGAACACCGCGCTGCCGATGCCGACGACGCTGTATTCGCCGATGTGAATCCGATCCTTCAGCATCGCGCCGCTGCCGATGAACGCGTTCTCGCCGATCACGGTGTGCCCGCCAACGAACGCCCCCACGCCGACGCGCACATGATCGCCGATGACCGCGTCGTGGCCAATCGACGCGCCCTTCGCGCCGTAAAAATTCCTCCCGATCCGGGCCTGGGAGCCGATGAAGGCACCGTGAGCAATCACGGCGCCTTCGCCCACCTCGGCGTCCGGGCTGATGACGGCCGACGGATGGACGACCAACGCGCCCCGATAGCCCGCCTCCGTCAAGCGGGCGAAGGCCTCACGGCGGAACTTCGGTTCGCCGATGGTGATGGCAAAGCGCACATCTTCCGGATTATAGCGCTTGCGAAAAGCGTGGAAGCCGCAGACGGGACAGCCCAGCAGCTGCGTGGCGGACGTGTGATCGTCGATGAATACGATCTCTGACCACGCGCCGCTCTCATCTGCGATGTATTTGAATTCCCGGCCCATGGCGCCGGCACCGTAAAGCGCAAGTATCACGGTTGTTCCTCCTTCGGCGACACCCCTCTAAAGGGTCATCCCCCATGCTTTTTCGATCTCATTGCGTAAAACCGCCAGCTGCTCCGCCTCGCGGCCTGTCCAGACGGGCTTTCCCGACGGATCCGCGTCCGACAGCAGCTTCCGAAGCCAGCCCTCCTCCTTCACCGTCCGGCGGCTGACATCAAACACCAGTTCAAAAGCCATGCAGCCATGCGCGATAAGCCCGTCAAAGCGCGAATGTCGAAGCTGCCGGGGCACACAGCGATGCTCCGTGACGCAGGCCATCACTTCGGGGTTCGCCTCCCCGGCCTCCGCGAAGCTGGCCTTGCTGCTTCCGATGCGCGCCTCGAACGGTATGTCGGCGATCACGCGGAAGATGTCCGTCTTGTCTGCGTCCCGAAGAATCTCCGCAAACCGCCGCGTCCGTTCGTCCAGCGCCTCCGGGAGGGCCAGCTTGTTGTGCAGGCGGATGACCTGCTCCGCCATCGCCATCCACGTCTGGGCCGGTTCCTCCACAGAAAACGACTCGATGAGCCCGTCCTTAAAGAGGATATCCGCGCCGAGCTCGGCGTGATCGACCGATTGGGAATCCACAAAGGTGCCGAAGCGGCGAACCTGTTCAAACCGTCCGATATCGTGCAGAAGCCCGAAAAACCACGCCCACGCCACGTCCTCAGAAACCATGCCCAGCGCGTCGGCATAGCGCTCCGAGAGCGCCGCCACGCGGAATGTGTGCTCAATCTTGTGCCGGATCATCCCATTCTTCGTATCGTATCGCTCCGCGTAGTTCAGGAAAACTGACTTCAGAGCTTCCCTGTCCCCCATGAACCCGTCAACTCCCTTTCAGGTCATCCAGAGTATGCCCGTTGCATTCAATCGGCCATCTGCGTCATTTGGCGGTATCGCCATAGCGCAGCACATAGGCTTCCGCCAGGTTGTGCATCATGAACAGCTCACCGGAGACAAAGCCATTCTCTCCCGTCTGGAAATACTGACCCGTGATCTCGCCGTCCGTCTCCCGACTGAGCTGGGCGCTCATCTTTTCAAAATGCCGCTCTTCCCACACGCGAGCCTTGCAACTTTCCTCGATGTCCGTGTCCAGCGCCAGGGTGTCCGCCAGCACATCGCACAGATAGTAGATCGCGTACCCCGGCTTGCCCCAGTCGTTTTCCCCGGGCATCGTCACATCGCCCGTCGGCTGTCCGTCCCCGTCCCGGAGATAGAAGTTGCGTCCCGCCAGCTTTTCATCGAATTTTCCCAGATCCGTGCAGATCAGTCCCTGGTAGATTCGATCCAGATTGAAAGCCGCCGCCGCCGGCACAGGCGCGCCCGCGATCCTGTACACCGCAATCGTATCGCCCATCTCCTCCAGGATAGTCGCCATGTAATCGATGTGAACGAGATCGTGATTGACCACGGTACCATCCTCGTTCACGTTCGAGCCGTCGATCATCTCCCCGACTTTTTCCCCGTCCACGATTCTCTCGCTTCCGACGTCCTCCGGCATGGCCGTCGCGGAAACCAGCATGCGCCTCAGCTTGTCGCCCCAGTCAGGCGCTTTCTGGGAATCCGGGAACATGACGCACGCCAGCGCGAGGATCTTGGCGTCCCACGCGAGCTCCTCGCCCTTGGTATCCCCTGGATAGACGATCTCCCCGGCCGCATCCCTGTAATATGGAATCTCAAAGTCATAGGTCAGCCGGTCCGCTTCGTCGATTACCATGCGCTCCACTTTTTCACACGTCTGCGGCGCCATGTCATCCCAAAGCAGCCATGCGCCCAGAGCGATATTCTCGGCCCAAAGCGGGCTCTGCCAGCTGTCGCCCCAGTAGCGGTCATCCGTGGATTCCGGATGGTTCGACCGATGCTCCCCGGCCACCGAGCGGATCAGCTTTTCGCACATGGCCCGCGCGTCCTCCCGGGGCACACCGACGATTTCCTCGTCGTAATAGCCATAATGCAACGACAGGCCAATGCAGTAGATGGCATGGGAGACGGGGCGAATTCCGTTCTCCGCCTGTTCCCTGCTCAGATACAGTATCGGAAGATCATCCGCGTCCCGCCAGTTGGCGAAAGCCCGGGCGCTGTTCTGGATGGCAAGCCGCCGCTCCGGTGTCAACTGCTGATCGCTGTTCATATTGGTCGCTGCGGCGTAGACAAAATCCTTCTCCGCGGGCCACCATGTATTAAGAATATAGCGCAGATTCAGATTCATCATCCGAACCAGCTCCGCTTCCCTGTCCATCGGCGCCCGACTGTCGCTTGGCGACTGGGCCAGCGCACCTTCGACAAAGAGCGCAAAGCACATGCAAATCATGATGATACGGACGGCGATCATTTGTCGCTTTGAATTGGAATGTGAGGTTTTCATTCGATTCATCTTCCTACCATAATAATTCAGTATTCTTTGAAAATTCACTCCCCTTGCCCTGTTTTCCTTTAAAAAAGAAAAAGTTTACCATTCCCCTATTCCCCCTTCCCCAGCCTCAGCATCTTACTGGGGATATGGCAATATCCGCCAGGGTTCTTGTCCAGGTATTTCTGGTGGTATTCCTCGGCGGTGAAGAAGTTTTGAAGCGGCATCAGCTCCACCGCCAGCTTGCTTCCGGCCTTTGCCTCCTGGGCCCTGTACACCGCCTCGATCTGGGGCAGCTGGGCCGGGTCGGTGTAGTAGATGCCGGTGCGGTACTGTATGCCCCTGTCGTGGCCCTGTTGGTTCACGGACAGCGGGTCGATGACCAGGAAGTACTTCTCCAACAGCGCCGTCAGGGAGATCGCCGACGGGTCGTAGTCGACGCGCACGGTCTCGGCATGGCCGCTGTCATGGCAGACGTCCTGGTAGGTCGGGGCCACCTCCGGGCCGTTGGCGTAGCCCACCTCGGTGCCCACGACGCCCTCAAACTGGTCGAAGAACTTTTGCAGGCCCCAGAAGCAGCCGCCCGCCAGATAGATCGCACTGTTGCTCATGAACATTCCTCCCCTGACAGTTTCATACAGTATTATATCATCCCGCTCGCATCTGCGCAACGCCTGTTTTGCCCGCAATCCGCCGCGTTCCATATGTTGATTTCCAGCGCTGTATTTGTTATAATACAATT
>CACWZI010000052.1 GCA_902765305.1 uncultured Eubacteriales bacterium | reverse complement strand
TTCCCCGACAAGCCCATCACCGCCAAGCCCGCTGAGACCCGAATGGGTTCCGGCAAGGGCGCTCCGGAGTACTGGGTGAGCGTCATCAAGCCCGGCCGCGTTCTGTTTGAGATGGCCGGCATTCCCGAGGAGACGGCCCGTGAGGCTCTGCGCCTGGCCGCCCACAAGCTTCCCATCACGACCAAGTTCATCAAGAAGGAGACCGTGGCGGAAGCGGCCAATACTGAGATAGGTGGTGAAGAGCAGTGAAAACCAAGGACGAACTGAAGGCCCTCCAGGCCAAGACCATGGCCGAGCTCGACACCGATCTCAAGGACAAGAAGAGCGAGCTGTTCAACCTGCGCTTCCAGCTGGCGACCGGTCAGCTGCAGAACACCGCCGCCATCCGCGACTGCAAGAAGAGCATCGCGAGGGTGAAGACCGTCATCCGTCAGCGCGAGCTGGCCGGCAAGGCATAACGCGAAAGGAGGCAACTGAAAATGGCTGAAGCAAGAGGCATGCGCAAAACTCGTATCGGCGTGGTTGTTTCCGATAAGATGGACAAGACCATCGTCGTCGCGATCCGCACCCGCGTCAAGCATCCGCTGTATGGCAAGATCATGAACCGCACCAACAAGATCAAGGCTCATGACGAAGAGAACCAGTGCGGCATCGGCGATACCGTGAAAATCATGGAGACCCGCCCGCTGTCCAAGGACAAGCACTGGCGCCTGGTTGAGATCATCGAAAAGGCGAAGTAATAAAGAGTAACCCTCAAGGAGGAAGATTAATATGATTCAGCCTCAAACCCGTTTGAAGGTCGCCGATAACTCCGGCGCTAAGGAAATCATGTGCTTCCGCGTGCTGGGCGGCTCTTTCCGCCGCACCGGCAGCGTGGGCGATGTGATCGTCGCTTCCGTGAAGTCCGCCAATCCCGGCGGCGCCGTGAAGAAGGGCGAGGTCGTGAAGGCCGTGATCGTCCGCACGCGCAAGCAGTATCGTCGTCCCGACGGCACCTACATCCGCTTCGACGACAATGCCGCCGTCATCATCAACGAACAGAAGCAGCCCAGGGGCACCCGCATCTTTGGGCCCGTGGCTCGCGAGCTCCGCGAAAAGGATTATATGAAGATCGTTTCGCTGGCGCCCGAAGTGCTTTAATGGAGGTGCTACCATGGCAGCAAAGCTTAAGGTAAAGGTCGGCGATACCGTCAAGGTCATCGCTGGCGCCGACAAGAATAAGAAAGAAAACACTGGCAAGGTCCAGAAGGTCTTCCCCGAAACCGGCAGGATCATCGTCGAAGGCATCAACATGGTGAAAAAGCACCAGAAGCCCCGTGGACAGGGCCTGCCCGGCGGCATCATCGAGAAGGAAGCGGCCATCGACGCCTCCAACGTGATGGTGATCTGCCCCAAGTGCGGCAAGCCCACCCGTATCGGCCATGTGTTCATCGAAGGCGAGGGCAAGGCTTCTCGCCGCAAGCGCCGCGTGTGCAAGAAGTGCAAAGCGGTCTTCGACAACTGATGTTAAGGGAGGATTAGCACAGTGGCTAGATTAAAGGATAAGTACCGTGCGGAAGTGGCCCCGGCGCTGAAGCAGCACTTCCAGTACAAGAACGTCATGGAAATTCCGCGCCTGGAGAAGATCGTTATCAACATGGGCCTGGGCGATTGCAAGGACAACGCCAAAGCCCTGGAGGTGGCTGTCAGCGAGCTGGCGACCATTTCCGGCCAGAAGCCCCTGGTGACCAAGGCGAAGAAGTCCATCGCAAACTTCAAGCTGCGCGCCGGCATGAACGTAGGCGCGAAGGTCACCCTGCGCGGCGACAGGATGTATGAATTCGCCGACAAGCTGGTCAGCATCGTGCTGCCCCGCGTCCGCGACTTCCGCGGCGTATCCACCAAGGCCTTCGACGGCCGCGGCAACTATAGCCTGGGCGTTCGCGAGCAGCTGATTTTCCCCGAGATCGAGTATGACAAGGTTGAAAAGATCCGCGGCATGGAGATGATCTTCGTCACCACCGCCAAGACCGACGAGGAAGCACGGGAACTGCTCCGCCTTCTGGGCATGCCGTTCCAGAATGCTTGATTGAAGGAGGAAATTCAACGTGGCTAAGACAAGCATGAAGATAAAGCAGGCCCGGCCCGCAAAGTATTCCACCCGCGCCTACACCCGCTGCCGCATCTGCGGTCGCCCGCACTCTGTGCTGCGCAAGTACGGCGTGTGCCGCATCTGCTTCCGTGAGCTGGCCTATGCGGGCCAGATCCCGGGTGTACGCAAGGCAAGCTGGTAATCCGGCAGTTTAAGGAGGTAACGAAATGGCTGTTATTAATGACCCCATCGCGGATATGCTGACCCGGATCCGCAATGGCCTGATTGCCAGACACGACAGCGTGACGATGCCCGCTTCCAATATGAAGAAGGCCATCGCGAAGATTCTGCTGGACGAAGGCTACATCAAGTCTGTCGACTATGTTGATGACGGCTTGCAGGGGCAGATCAAGATCGTTCTGAAGTATGTTCAGGGCAAGGAATCCGTCATCAAGGGCCTCAAGCGCATCTCCAAGCCCGGACTGCGCGTTTACGCCAGGAGCAGCGAGATTCCGAAGGTCCTGGGTGGCCTGGGAATCGCCATCGTGTCCACGTCCAAGGGCGTGATGACCGATAAGGAAGCCCGCAACGCGGGTATTGGCGGCGAAGTTCTGGCCTATATCTGGTAATTAATTTGGAGGTGCACTAGAATGAGTCGAATCGGTAGACTTCCGATTCAGGTTCCCGCCGGCGTGACCGTGACCATCGCGGACGACAACACCGTGACCGTCAAGGGCCCCCTGGGCGAGCTGAGTCAGAAGGTTAACAAGGATATCAAGGTCGAACAGGTCGGCACCGAGATCATCGTGTCCCGCCCGTCCGACAGCAAGCCCCACCGCTCGATGCATGGTTTGTACCGGTCCCTGATCAACAACATGGTCACCGGCGTGACCAAGGGATTCGAGAAGAAGCTGCACATCGAAGGCGTTGGCTGGCGTATTGCCGAGTGGAACAAGAACCAGCTGACTGTGGCTGTGGGCTATTCCCATCCCGTGATCGTCGACGCGCCCGCGGGCATCGAGTTCGACGTTGACAAGAGCAACGTGAACTTCTCTGTCAAGGGCATCGACAAGCAGCTGGTCGGCGCCATCGCCGCAGACATTCGCGCCATCCGCAAGCCGGAGCCGTACCACGGCAAGGGCATTCGCTATGAGGGCGAGTACGTCCGTCACAAGGAAGGCAAGGCCGGTAAGAAGTAATGAGGGAGGTTACCGCAAATGTTTAATAAGCGTGATCGCAACGAGGTTCGCAAGATCCGTCATGAGCGCGTGCGCAAAAAGATCAGCGGGACGCCCGATCGTCCCCGGCTTTGCGTGTTCCGCAGCAACAAGCACATCTACGCTCAGATCATTGACGACGTGGCCGGAAATACCCTGGTCGCCGCCAGCACCGTGGAGAAGGATATCGCTTCCCAGCTGAACGAGTGCGACAAGAAGGGCGAAGCCAAGATCGTCGGCAAGATCATCGCTGAGCGCGCCGTCAAGGCCGGCATCAAGGAAGTCGTCTTTGATCGCGGCGGCTACATCTACACCGGTCGCGTGGCCGAGCTGGCAGCTGGCGCTCGCGAAGGCGGTCTGGACTTCTAATTCCGCCCCGCGCCCACGCCTGGAGGCGGGTCGCGGGTTTCGCCCGGCAATCCTTTGGATTGCACGAGCTCAGTCCGGCAAGGCCGGACGCTAACAAGGAGGTTATGAACGCAATGCAGCGTAGAGAAGAAGACAACAGGTATCTGGAAAAGCTGGTTGCCGTAAACCGCGTTTCCAAGACCGTCAAGGGCGGCCGCAACATGCGGTTCTCGGCCCTGATGGTGGTGGGCGACACCGAAAACCCCGGCACGGTGGGCTGCGGCATGGGCAAGGCGGTTGAAATACCCGAGGCCATTCGCAAGGGCCTGGAGGAAGCCAAGAAGTCCATGATCACCATCCCCCTGAACGGCACCACCATTCCCCATGAGGTGGTTGGCGTGTTCGGCACCGGCCGCGTGAAGATGCTGCCCGCGCCCGAAGGCACCGGCGTTATCGCCGGCGGCCCGGTCCGCGCCGTCCTGGAGGCCGCCGGCATCAAGGACATCGTGACCAAGAGCATCGGCACCAACAACAAGATCAACATGGTTCGCGCCACCCTGGCAGGACTCAAGCAGCTTCGCAGCGCCGAACAGATTGCGGCCATGCGCGGCAAGACCGTCGAAGAGCTGCTCGGTTAAGGGGGTACAACGAAATGAAGCTTAAGATTACGCAGACCAAGTCCACCATCGCCTGCCTGAAGGATCAGATCGCCACGGTCAAGGCGCTGGGCCTCCATCACGTCGGCCACACCGTCGTGAAGGAAGACAACCCGGCCATCCGCGGCATGATCTTCAAGGTCAAGCATATGGTTAAGGTCGAAGAGATTGCAGAATAAGGAGGTCTGGTCACCATGAAACTTCATGATCTCAAACCCGCCGTGGGCGCTACCACGGCCCCGAAGCGCCTCGGGCGCGGCACGGGTTCCGGTCTGGGCAAGACCTCCGGCAAAGGCCACAAGGGCGCCAAGGCCCGCTCCGGCGGCGGCAAGCGGCCCGGATTCGAGGGTGGCCAGATGCCTCTGACCATGCGCCTGCCCAAGCGTGGCTTCACGAACAAGTGGCGCGTGGAATATGCGACTGTCAACGTCGAGCGCCTCAATATCTTTGAGGACGGCGCGACCGTTACCCCCGTCGAGCTGGTGGAATCCGGCATCCTGAAGAACGTTCAGGATGGCGTGAAGATCCTCGGCAATGGTGAAATCACTAAAAAACTCACGGTCAAGGCGACGAAGTTCACCGAGAGCGCGAAGGAAAAGATCGAGGCGGCAGGCGGGAAAGTAGAGGTGTTCTGATATGCTCGAGACATTGAAGAACGCTTGGAAGATCGCCGATCTTCGCAAGAAGATACTGTACACGCTGGGCATGCTGCTGATCTACCGGCTGCTGTGCTACGTGCCCACCCCGGGCGTCGACACCAGCCTGATCGCCTCCGCCCTCGAGCGCTACAGCCTGCTGGGCTTCATCAATTCGATGACCGGCTCTGACCTCTCCAACTACACCATCATGGCCATGGGCATCACCCCGTACATCAACGCGAGCATCATCATGCAGCTGCTGTGCGTGGCGATCCCGAAGCTGGAGGAGATGCAGAAGGAGGGCGAAGAAGGCCGCAAGAAGATCGCCCAGATCACCCGCTACGTCACCGTCGGCCTTGGCTTCATCCAGGCCATCGCGCTGACCATCGGCCTGCATGCCAACGCCACCAACGGCTTCCTGGGCCTGCTGACCATCGGCTTCTGCCTGGCGGCCGGTACCGCGATCGCCATGTGGATGGGCGAGCGCATCACCGAGAACGGCATCGGCAACGGCATTTCCCTGCTGATCTTCGCCGGCATCATCTCCAACCTGGCCCGCAGCGTGGGCACCAATGTCGTCAACATCTTCAGCCATCCCGAAGCCGTCAGCATTCCCGCTGTCATCGCCTCCGTCGTGGTGTTCGTCATCCTGGTGGTGGGCATCGTGCTGGTGGACCTCGCCGAGCGCCGCATTCGCATCCAGTATGCCAAGCGCATGGTCGGTCGCAAGATGTACGGTGGCCAGAGCACCCACATTCCCCTGAAGCTGAATGCCTCCGGCGTGCTGCCCCTGATCTTCGCAAACGCGATCATGCAGTTCCCGGCCACTATCCTGGCTTTCTTCCCGAATTCGGCGGCGAACCAGTGGTGGACCACCCATGTCAGCTCCACTCACCTGCTCTATCAGGTGATCTTCGCCCTGATGATCTTCGGATTCACCTTCTTCTATTCTGAGATTTCCTTCAATCCCGTTGAGATTGCCAAGAACATCCAGAATAACGGCGGTATGATCCCCGGCATTCGCCAGGGCAAGCCCACCAGCGACTACATCAAGAAGATCACGCACCGCATTACCATGTTCGGCGCCATCTATCTGGCAGTGCTGGCCGTGATCCCCATGATCATCTACGCGATTGCGGGCGTAAGCCTGCCCTTCGCGGCATCCTCCCTGCTGATCGCGGTTTCCGTCGCGATGGAGACCATGCGTGAGCTGGAGAGCCAGATGCTGATGCGCCACTACAAGGGATTCCTGAACTAATCCCCTGGAGGAAACCATATGAAACTGATCTTTCTGGGCCCTCCCGGAGCCGGCAAGGGCACACAGGCAGCCGGTGTGAGCGCGCATCTTGGCGTGCCGCACATCTCCACGGGCGACATGTTCCGCTCGGCCATCAAGAACCAGACTCCCACGGGCCTGGAGGCCAAGCGGTACCTGGACGTAGGTGAGCTGGTACCCGACAGCGTGACCATCGCAATGGTGCGGGAACGCCTGAGCATGGACGATTGCAAGCCGGGTTACCTGTTGGATGGTTTTCCCCGCACGGTGGAGCAGGCGATTGCGCTGGACGACATCAGCGCGCCCGACGCCGTAGTGGATATCGACGTGCCCGATGAGCGGCTTCTCAGCCGTCTCACCGGGCGGCGGATCTGTGGCAAGTGCCAGGGCACCTTCCACATTTCCAAGCTGACTGACGACAAGGTTTGCCCCGTTTGCGGCGGCGAGCTCTACCAGCGTAACGACGACAAGCCAGAGACGATCTCCACCCGGCTGAAGGCCTACCATGAGCAGACCGAGCCGCTGATCGGCTACTACAAGGGCTTGGGCAAGCTGCGCACGGTGAACGGCGACAGCCAGCTGGAGGAGGTCTTCAAGGCCATCCTCGCAACACTGGAGTAACACAGACATGATCACGATCAAGAACGAATCACAGATAGAGAAAATGCGCAACGCGGGCGCTCTGCTGCACGAGGTGCTGGAGACCTTGCGCGGGGAGATCGAGCCGGGTGTTACCACGCATCACCTGGACCAGATGGCCGAAAGGCTGATCCGCGCCGGCGGGGGAATTCCTTCCTCCAAGGGCTACAACGGCTTTCCCGCCTCGATCTGTGCTTCCGTCGACGATCAGGTGGTGCACGGCTTCCCCAACAAAAACAAGCTCCGCAAGGGGCAGCTGCTGTCCGTCGATTGCACCTGCATACTGGACGGCTGGCAGTCCGACAGCGCCTTTTCAGTGGTGGTGGGCGGCGGCAACGACGAAGCCCAGAAGCTGGTGGACGCGACGGAGTATTGTTTCTGGCTTGGCGCGCGCCAGGCGGTGGCCGGAAATCACCTGGGGGACATCGGCAACGCGGTGCAGACCTATGCGGAGGCCCACGGCTATGGCGTGATCCGCGACCTGTGCGGCCATGGCATCGGCACCGAGATGCACGAGGACCCCAATGTGCCCAATTATGGGCGGCCCGGGCGCGGCGTCAGGCTGCAAGCGGGCATGACCATCACCATTGAACCGATGATCGCCATGGGTACCTGGAAGGTTTACCAGGAGGACGACGGCTGGACCATCGTCACCCGCGACGGCAAGCCCTGCTCCCACTACGAGCACACGCTGTTGATCACAGACGGTGAGCCGGAGTTGCTGTCCTGGCCCGGGAAAAAGGTGTCGGAGGTTCTTAAATGATGAACGCATGGCCGATTGAAATTGGCAGCGTGGTCATCTCGAAGGCCGGCCGGGACAGGGGTAGACCCTTCCTGGTGGTCGACGTGGTGGATGATGATTTTGTGATGGTCGCCAACGGCGCCCTGAGAAAGATGGACCGCCAGAAGAAAAAGCGGCGCAAGCACCTCAAGCCTACCGGGCGGGTGGTGACTGAGCTGAAGGAGCGGCTTTCACAGGCAAAGCCGGTAGAAGATCATGAATTGCGCACCTGGTTGAGCGAGGAGGAGGAAAAGCTTGTCCAAGTCTGATGTTATCGAAGTCGAAGGCGTTGTTACGGAAGCCTTTCCCAACGCCATGTTTGAAGTCCAGCTGCCCAATGGGCATAAGATACTGGCCCATGTCTCCGGAAAAATGCGCATGAACTACATTCGCATCTACCCCGGCGACAAGGTAACCATCGAGCTCTCGCCCTATGATCTGACCCGCGGTCGCATCACCTGGCGCTCGAAGAGCTGATCAACATTTCCTGTCAGATCGTTTCAGCCGTACGGTTGAACGGCTGGCGCGATCCGATGAAGATAGGAGGTACTGTCATCATGAAAGTGAGACCTTCCGTAAAGCCCATCTGCGAGAAGTGCAAGATCATCAAGCGCAAGGGCCGCGTCATGGTCATTTGCGAGAATCCCAAGCACAAGCAAAAGCAGGGCTGATCGAGACAAACAATCCTCCGCACACAGCAGCAGCTTTGTGCGGAGGATTTCTATGCTTCAATGCTTCGATACAAACAGGGCATCCTATATGAAAAACAACATTGACAAACAGACGCTGTTTGCGTCCATGCCGGTGCCGAAAGCGCTGACGACGCTGGCCGTTCCCACCATCATCAGCCAGATGATCAACCTGATCTACAACATGGTGGACGCCTTTTTTATCGGACGCACCGGCAATTCCTATATGATGGCCGCCACCACCGTCACGCTGACGATGGTGATGATGAATGTGGCGCTCTCCAACCTGTTTGGCATCGGCGGCGGCAGCCTTGTGGCAAGGAAAATGGGCGCGGGCGCGCAGGCGGAGGCCCGAAGGGTCAGTGCCTTCAGCGTATATGCGGCGCTTACCCTGGCGATCTTCTATTCAGCGCTGATTGGATTGTTCCTCGATCCGATACTGCGCTTTCTGGGCGCCTCCGAAGCCACCATTGATTATGCCCGCAGCTACGCGCTGATCGTCATCGTCATGGGCAGCGTGCCCAGTATACTGTCGCTGACCCTGGCCCATCTGCTCAGGAACGCAGGCTTTTCGGCCCAGGCCAGCATTGGGCTGAGCATGGGTGGCATACTCAACTGCGTGCTGGATCCGCTGTTCATGTTCGTACTGTTGCCCCGTGGCCAGGAGGTGACCGGCGCAGCCATCGCCACGGCACTGTCCAATCTCGTTGGCTGCGTCTATTTGCTATGCGCTTATTTACGGGCGACGAAAGAGGCCCCGATGAGCCTTCGCCTTCGGGATGCCCGTATGCTGAATAAGGAGAACAAGTGGTTACTGTTTGCCGTGGGCGTGCCCTCCGCGATCCTTACCGGGCTGTTCGACGTGGCCAACATCTGCGTGAACATCATCGCCGCGGCTCACAACGACCTTGTGCTGGCGGCCATGGGCATCGTCATGAAGGTGGAGCGCGTTCCCAACGCCGTGAATATCGGTATCTGCCAGGGCATGCTGCCCATGGTGGCTTTCAACTTCGCCTCGGGTAATCATCAGCGCATGAAGGAAGTCATGCGCACGGCTCGCCTCACGGGTCTGGTCGTTTCCTTTGCCTGCATGATCCTGTTTGAGCGCTTCGCCGACAAGGCGGCCGGTGCGTTTCTCAGCACCAGCGCCGGGGATGCTGCCACAGCCGTGGCCACGGTGGGCTATGCGGCGCTCTTCCTGAGGATACGCTGCCTTGCGTCGCCGGTGCAGTTCCTCAACTATTCCACCTCCTACAGCATGCAGGCCATGGGCAATGGCAGGGGCACACTGTTGCATGCTTTTGTGAGGGAGTTGGTTTTTTACATCCCACTGATGTTCCTGCTCGACCGGCTCTTTGGCGAGGTTGGCCTGGCAGCGGCCCTGCCGGTGGGTGAAGCCTGCGGCGCGGCGTTTGCGCTGTGGCTGATGAACCGATGGCTGAAGGCCCACAGCGCGCAGGAAAGCTGCATAAATGATGGTCAAATCAATCAAATCCTGCAAAATCGCGAAAAATCCAAAACATAACATAATTCGAGACAACATTTAACAATCTGTCCCAAATAGATGTAAGAAGAACGGCGCGAACTGTGGTATAATCATTCGGTATGACGGAATCTTGGAGTGGCTGACGCGCTGAACTGCGTGTTTTCCGGGGTTCCTTCACATAACCACGGGGATTGTCCGTTACGCCAGACGGCAAACCTCAGGCGAGAGCCCGGTGGCTCCCGGTCCGGCCCGAGGGGCGGACTGATGTTGCCGGAACTATGTAAAGGCAATATCGCCGATTACAAGTCATAGCATAGAAGCATGTTGGAGGTGCAAACAACACATGGCACGAATTGCTGGTGTCGACCTTCCCAGGGAGAAGCGAATCGAGATCGCCCTGACGTACATCTACGGCATTGGCCGCAACATCGCCGACGATATCATCGAGCATACGGGCGTCAATCCCGATACCCGCGTGAAGGATCTGACCGAGGATGATATCGGCAAGCTGCGCGACTACATTGACCACCATGTCAAGGTAGAGGGCGACCTTCGCCGGGAAGTTTCCATGAACATCAAGCGCCTGATGGAGATCGGCTGCTATCGCGGCCTGCGGCATCGTCGCGGTCTCCCGGTGCGCGGCCAGAATACGAAGCAGAATGCCCGTACCCGCAAGGGCCCGAAGAAGCAGGCTGCCGGTAAGAAGAAGAAGTAATCGACGCAATTAACTGGAGGAAATAAAGCAATGGCAAAGCCGAAGCTGAAAAGGGTTACCCGCAAGCGCCGCGAGAAGAAGCTCGTGGAGCGCGGCGCGGCCCATATTCGTTCTTCTTTCAATAATACCATCGTGACGATCACCGACACGAACGGCAACGCGCTGAGCTGGGCTTCTGCCGGCGGACTTGGCTTCCGCGGCAGCAAGAAATCCACGCCCTTCGCCGCCCAGAGTGCTGCGGAAACCGCCGCGAAGGCTGCGATGGAATATGGCCTGAAGACCGTTGAGGTCTATGTCAAGGGTCCTGGCTCGGGCCGTGAGGCCGCCATCCGTTCTCTGCAGGCTGCCGGCCTGGAAGTGAACATGATCAAGGACGTGACGCCCATCCCCCACAACGGATGCCGCCCGCCCAAGCGCAGAAGAGTATAATAGAGAGGAGAAACCGACATGGCAAAGAATACACAGCCCGTATTGAAAAGGTGCAAGGCACTGGGCTTGTCTCCTGCGGTGCTTGGTTACTCCAAGGAGACCAAGCGCAACCCGAAGCCCCAGATGCGCCGCAAGCAGTCTGAATACGGCAAGCAGTTGATGGAAAAGCAGAAGGTCAAGTTCATCTACGGCGTTCTGGAGAAGCAGTTCTATCATTACTATGAGATGGCCGAGCGTAAGCGCGGCATCACCGGCGAGATCATGCTTCAGTATCTGGAGCGTCGCCTGGACAACGTGGTCTTCCGCATGGGCTTCGCCGCCACCCGCCGCGAAGCGCGCCAGCTGGTGAACCACGGCCACTTCAATGTCAACGGCAAGCGCTGCAACATCCCCTCCGCGCTGGTCAAGCCCGGCGATGTGATCGCCGTCCGCCAGAAGAGCCAGGCCTCTGAGAAGTTCAAGGGCCTGATCGAGGAGTATGGCAAGAAGGCCATGCCCCAGTGGATCGAGAAGCAGGCTGACAGCTTCGAAGGCAAGATCGCCGCGATGCCCGCCCGCGAAGATATTGACTATGAGGTTTCCGAGAACCTGATCGTCGAGCTTTACTCCCGCTAATTGGTGGGGCACAAGCCGGTCGCCCGCTTTGGGTCGGGCCGGCCCCTCCCCGCGTATGTTTGGGCTCGGCGGCCAGGCCGCACAAGCCATAAAGATACGTTTTCTTTGAAAAGATTAGCACTGCCCGGGCCAATGGACCGCTATCCTGGCGGTGATCAGTGGCTCGGGGCAATGAACGCCCTTGCGGTCGGACGCAAAGGCGACGAGGAGAGGAGGAAACGCTGAGTGATCGATCAAATCGAAAAGCCCAAAATTGAACGTGTGGAAGTCGGCGAGAACAACCGCTATGGCAAGTTCGTCGTCAACCCCCTGGAGCGTGGCTTTGGCCAGACCCTGGGCAATTCTCTGCGCCGCGTATTGCTGAATTCGCTGCCCGGCGTGGCCGCGACCAGTGTGCGCATCGAAGGCGTGCAGCACGAGTTTTCGACCGTTCCCGGCATGAAGGAAGATGTTGCGGAACTGATCCTGAACATCAAGCTTCTCTCTGCGAAACTCTTCACGGAGCAGCCCAAGACTGTCTCCATCGATGCGCACGGTCCCTGCGAGATCACAGCGGGCGACATCAAGGCGGACGACGAGGTGGAAATCGTCAACCCCGAACTGCACATCGCGACGCTTTCCGAGGGTGGGCATCTTCAGTGCCAGATCACCCTTGAGAAGGGAAGAGGCTATGTCTCCGCGGAGCGGAACAAGCAGCTCGCACAGGAGCGCAACAAGGTTGTCGGCATGCCCATCGGTGTGATTCCGGTGGACAGCATATTCACCCCCATTCGCAAGGTGAGCTATTCCGTCGAGGACACCCGCGTGGGACAGGTCACCGACTATGACAAGCTGACCATCGAAGTGTGGACCAACGGCAGCATACTGCCCAAGGAGGCTCTGGCCTCCGCTGCGCAGATCCTGACCAACAACATGCGCCTGTTCATCGACCTTACGGTGAACGTCGTCCGCGTCGATTACAACGAACCTGAAATCGACGACAAGAGCAAGGTCCTGGAGATGACCATCGAAGAACTGGATCTCTCGGTCCGTGCGTTCAACTGCCTGAAGCGCGCCGGCATCAACACGGTTGCCGAGCTGGTGCAGCGGAGCTGGTGCAGCGCAATCAGGAGGACATGATGAAGGTGCGCAACCTCGGCAAGAAGTCGCTGGAAGAGGTGGAACAGAAGCTGATCGCTCTGGGCCTGGCTCTGAAGGCCAGCGACGAATGACCGGGATATTGATACGAGATAAGCATCAAGGGAGGAACCAGAAATGGCCAATCGCAAGCTGGGACGGCCGACCGACCAGAGGATGGCGATGCTTCGCAATCAGGTGACCAACCTGATCTGGTATGGCAAAATCGAAACCACTCTGGCGCGCGGCAAGGAGGTTCAGTCGCTGGCTGAGCACCTCGTGACCATCGCCATGCGCCAGTGCGACAATACAATCGAAGTGACCAAGAAGCACATGAACGACAAGAAGCAGGTGGAAGAGCTGACCGTGCAGAACGACAGCCCTGCGCGCCTGGCTGCCCGTCGTCAGATCATGCGCTACCTGTACGACATTCCCGCCGTCCAGAACGAGGGCGAGGACAAGGACGATTTCAAGAAGCGGCAGAAGGACGTCAAGCATCAGGTCGTCGAGAAGCTCTTCCGTGAGATCGCGCCGAAGTACAAGAAGCGCGCAGAGGAAAAGGGCCAGGGCGGCGGCTACACCCGCATCGTCAAGAAGGGCCCCCGTCGCGGCGACGCCGCCGAGATGGTGATCCTGGAGTTCATCTGAAAAAAAGTATTGAAAAATGCAGTGCCTTCCCCTTGTTTCGGGGGAAGGCGCCTTTTATTTGCGCAGATGAGATGACATTTTTGTGACCGCTTTTCGAAATTTCGACATTAGCATCCATTATGACAGAATAAATATTGACACAATGGTTGCAAAGGTTATAATATAACTGTGAAAGGTTTCCAGTTGTTCCGGGGTTTAAAGTGAGGTGTAGACCAATGAAACGGATTCTGACAATGGCCCTCATCATGGCATGGTGTTTGGCTGCCATCGGTTGCGCAGCATTTGCGGAAGGTGAGGATGAGCTTCATGTCGATATGGGTACAGACAGCCTGATTCTGTCCGATGATGCAGCGATCAGTGGCGATGATTTGGAACTGGAATTGGATCCCGGCAGCATCGACGTGGCCGAAGCGTTATCGCTGGATTTGCAGGAAGCGCTGCAAAACGATGTGGTTGACGGTAAATCACCCGTATCGAACAAGACTGTGATCAAAAAGTACATTCGCTATAAGATCGAGGACGGTGAGGCTTCGGTCGTCTCTGCCGACAGGGCCGTTTGCGAAGCGGATATTCCGGAAACAATCAAGGGCTGCAAGGTGACGAGCATCGCGCCGGGTGCTTTCGCGGGTTGCAATGAGCTTTGGACCGTGACGATTCCCAAAACCGTGACCGAGGTCGGCGAGGCTGCTTTCTCGGATTGTGCGGCGCTGGTTTTCGTAACGCTGCCTGAGGGCCTTGAAAGGGTTGGCGATTACGCGTTCAGAAATTGCCCCATGATATCCCATTTCGAGCTGCCCGAGGGCATGGTCGAAATCAGCGAGGGCATGTTTGAAAACTGCACGAAAATGTGGAAAATTGCCTTTCCTTCCACCCTGCGGAAAATCGGCGACGCGGCGTTTTACAACTGTAAAGCGTTGAAGGAATTTTCCCTCCCCGGAGGCCTTGAGGAGATCGGCGAGAGCGCCTTTGAGGGTTGCAGTGACATGAGGAAGGTGACGATCCCGGCGGGGGTCGAAGACATTCCGGAATTGGCTTTCAAGAATTGTTCGGAACTGAATATAGTAACTCTGAACGAAGGCCTGAAGACCATCGGGATGAGCGCTTTCGGAAATTGCAAGTCCATGCGATCGATCAAGCTGCCGAATAGCGTGCAGTTTATAGACAAACTTGCCTTCGCCTATTGTGAAGAGATGACAACACTGAAGATCCCCGGTGGGGTTGAATCGCTGGGCTATGGCGCTTTCTTCCACTGCGTGGATGTCCAGGAAGTTTACCTGAATCCGGGCGTGAAGCAGATTGGCGATTACTGCTTTGCCGAGTGCAAGAAGCTTGCAAAGGTGGAGATTCCCGAGAGCGTCGATTTGATCGGCAAAGAGGCATTTACGCTCGGCAGGGCAGCGCGCGTTGACAAAGGCGAGGTGCAGATGGACGCTCCGCTGAAGCAGCCGCGCAAACTGAAAATCTACGGCAGGAAGGATACCGCTGCTTACGCCTATGCAAAGTCATATGGCATTCCCTTCGTCGTCAAGAAGATCCCGGCAACCGGTCTGTCCATCGCCGAAGGAAAGACCATGACGTCCTATGTGGGCGTGCCGGTGCAGCTCACGGCAGTGCAGGAGCCCTCCAATGCCGAGATGGATGTGAAGTGGGAATCCAGTTCCTCTTCGGTATCTGTCAGCAAAACAGGCCTCCTCACTCCGAAGCACTCAGGCAAGGCGACCATCACGGCCAGGACGGAGAATGACAAGAAGGCGACCATCGAAGTCAAGGTCATCGATGCCAAGTCTGTCAGCATCGATGAGGGCAAGAGCCTGACGATGAAGGTGGGCGAGACGCTACAGCTGAATGCCACAGTTTTGCCGGAGCAGGTGAATTCCAAGCTGACCTGGTCCAGCGGGAGTAAGAGAATCGCCACCGTCAGCAAGACCGGCCTGGTGAAGGCAAAGAAAAAGGGCACGGTGACCATCACAGTAAGAACGGCCAACAAGAAAAAGGCAAAGATCACAATCAAGGTGGTCAGGTAAAACACCTCAAGTCTGCGCTTGCCCGGATAGGGCAGGCGCTTTTTTTGTCAAAGCAGTTTTACATATTGCCCTTGCCCTCATACATAAATTGCCGTATAATGGAATAGATATAATGGAAGTACAGGGGCTTTTGGTCATATGTACGGATGGGAAGGTTCACCTTGGGAAAGATCATCGCAATAACGAACCAGAAGGGCGGCGTGGGCAAGACCACCACCGCCGTTAATCTCAGTGCATGTGTGGCCGCGCAGGGGAAGCGCGTGTTGCTGGTGGACGTCGATCCACAGGGCAACGCCACCAGTGGCCTGGGGAAGAACGAATACGAGGGCCCCACGGTATACGATGTGCTGATCGGCGAAGCGGAAGCGCGTGAAGCCGTCGTGGAGACCGGCTTTGGCCCGCTGAGCCTGATGCCCACCGCCATCGAGCTGGCGGGGGCCGAGATCGAGCTGGTAGCCGTGGAGAACCGGGAGCAGCTGCTGAAGAATGCGCTTTCGGGTTTGCGGGATGTGTATGATTATATCTTCATCGATTGCCCGCCGTCGCTGAGCCTGCTGACGCTGAACGCGCTGACTGCCGCAGACAGCGTGCTGATACCGATCCAGTGCGAATACTACGCGCTGGAGGGCGTGGGCCAGCTGGTGAATACCGTGAAACTGATGCGCAAGAAGCTGAATCCAGGCCTGGCTGTCGAGGGCATACTGCTGACGATGTTCGACGGTCGAACCAATTTGTGCGCTCAGGTGGTGCAGGAGGTGCGCAGCCACTTCCGGGACGAAGCTTTCGAGACGATGATTCCCCGCAATGTACGGCTCAGTGAAGCGCCCAGCTACGGCTTGCCCATCCACCTGTACGATGCCCGTTGCAGTGGCGCGAAGGCCTATCAGGAGCTGGCACAGGAGCTGCTTTCGCGCAATTAGGAATGAGAAATTAGGAATGAGGAATCGGAGCGCTTTTTCATGGAACGCGTTCTGATATCGGAGGAATCGTATCATGGCGAAGAAGATTCAACGGGGCCTGGGTCGGGGTCTGGGCGCGCTGCTGGGAGACGATGTGGTCGCGGAGGCCCCGCTGCCGGCAGAGACGGGGCAGCCTCAGGAACCCGTGGACGCGGTGCGCATGCTGCCCATTGGGCAGATCGATCCCAACCGCGACCAGCCCCGGCGCAGCTTTGACGAGGAGGGGCTGAAGGAGCTGGCGGCGTCCATCGAGGCGGTGGGCGTGCTGCAGCCCATCATCGTGGCCCCCAGCGGCGACCGGTTCACGATCATCGCCGGCGAGCGGCGCTATCGGGCGTCCCGATTGGCCGGGCTTGACGAGATTCCCGCCATTGTGCGGGATTGGGACAGTCAGAAGCGGCTGGAGGCCGCGCTGATCGAGAACCTGCAACGCGACGATCTGAATCCGGTGGAGGAGGCCATGGGCGTGCGCCAGCTGATGGACGAAGCTGGCCTGACCCAGGAAAAGGCCGCCGAGCGCCTGGGCAAGAGCCGGCCTGCGGTGGCCAATCTGTTGCGGCTGCTGACCCTGCCCGAAAGCGTAAAGCAGCTGTTGGCCGAGGGCAAGCTGTCCGCGGGCCATGCGAGGGCGCTGGTGACTGTGGAGCCCCGCCGCCAGGTACAGCTGGCCAACCTCACCGTTCAACAGGGCTGGTCGGTGCGCCAGCTGGAGCGCATCTGTGCCCAGCCGGTGAAGGAGGAGGGACCCAAGGCGCGCAAGGTCAGGGATGCCCAGATCGGTGAGCTGGAGAACATGGCCCGGGAGCTGTTTGGCACCCGCGTGCGCCTGGACGGCACCAACGACAGCGGCAGGATCACCCTTTTCTACTACAACAGCGACGATTTGCAGCGCATCTGGGATGTACTGGAGATGGCGCGGGAGAAGTGACGCAGATGTACTCAGAACGGGACATGCTTGAAGTCAATTTCCGGATACGCCGTGGTTGGCTGGTGCTGATACCGGTGCTGGCGATATTCATTGCGGCGTTCGTGTTTGCGCTGGTGAAGCGGAACCACACGCTGGCTTTGGTTGCCTTGCCGCTGCTGATCGTGGCGTTCATCTACGGCTTCGTTGCCCACCTGTGGCCCAATTTGCGCTACAGGCGTTTTTTGCGGGACATGGCGGATGGCCTCTCCCGGGATGTGCGGGGCGTGATCGTGAATGTCGCCGGCGAAGCCGAGCTTCAGGACGGGGCAATGGTGCTTCCGGTGCGGGTCCAGTTGACCGGGGCCGACAGTGCCGCACAGAATGGCGCTTCCGCCCTGGCTGAGCGCATTCAGCAGCTGGAGGCCGGCGAGGATACCCGGGAGGAGCGCATCGTGTACCTGAACGCCAGCAAGCGGGATCTGTTGCCTCCGGTGGGCAGGGCGGTGACGCTGCATTGCTTCGGCCGGCACATCCGCTCGGTGGAGGAGGCATAGCCATGCTGGTGGTGGCGGCTGCTGTGGTGGAGCGAGGGGGCAGGGTAATGCTGTGTCAACGCCTGCCGGACGCTCACAACGGCTTGAAATGGGAATTTCCCGGCGGTAAGCTGGAAGCGGGGGAGACCCCCGAGGCGGCGCTGGCCCGGGAGCTCCGGGAGGAGCTGGACATCGACGTGGCTGTGGGTCATATTTGCGACGCGGTGCTCCACCGCTACCCGGATCGGGATGTGCTGGTGTTGTTCTACAGCTGTACCCTGATGTCAGGCGAGCCAACTGCGGTTCAGTGCAACGCCATAGCCTGGGCGGATCCAGCGGACATGCCCGGCTATGACTTTGCCGGGGCGGACCGGGTGTTCGTGGAGCGGCATTATTCCGGGCAATTGTGATGTAGGCTTGATGATTCATTGACACTTGCCGCTACTGCATTGATTCCGATCAACGGCGCGTGTATAATGATCCTACCGAATCATGCACAAGGGCATGCGGTGGGATTTTTTATATGAAATGAGGGACATATATTGAAGAAATTGATTTGCCTGCTGCTGGCGGTAGGGTTGCTGTTGGCCTCTTCCGGAGCGCTGGCGGCTTCAAAGATGACGGAAGCGACCATGATCTATGAGGATTACGACGGCAACCGCTGTGAGCAGACCGTAGTGGACGACGGCACGCTTCAGGAGCTACAGGACATGCTTTTGCGGGCCAAAAAGAACAAGGGAGAGCTTGAAAACTGCACGATGAACAGCACGCTGTTCTGCAGGTTTGGCGAGGACAAGGTTTTTGACTTCGCGATCGCTACCGACGGCTGCCCCTACCTGATTGACAACGCGGCCAACAAGACCTATCGTTTCTCCGATGCAGACCGTGAGCGCCTGTGGGAGATATTCGACCTGGTACAGGATGCCATGGGTTACGACGCGGCACTGGTGTTCTGAGAGAAAGACCTGCCCACACAGCAAAACGCCCCGCATTTAGCGGGTGCAACTTAGGGATTTCATAATCCCGGAAATACGGCATAGTCGTGAAATGCGGCTATGCCGTTTTTTATTCGTGCGCCCTGCATGGGCAACAACCCCGTCGCGAGGCGGAATCTGAAGGAAGCCGGATGTCGGGGGAAGGATATAAACCCGGCGGGCAAAGTCCCGGCCTGACGAAGAGGAACCGCATATAAGGCATGCATGAATGGATGAGTCTGCGAAACAAGATAAAATCCAATACTGCCCGGATTTATGTACGATCCAAGAGAACGGGTGAGTGAGTAATTTCCCCCTTCAGACGCAAATTGATACAATCAAACGATGCACCCTGACGGCTGGGTCTGGGTGCATCGTTTGATTGTTCAAAATACGCTCAATTTTTTCTTTTCGTTTCCTCGCCGCATTCAGGATGCAGCTGTCACAGAACAGAATATACCGAATGTTATGAGTTCTGAATCTTGATATCCACCAGGCGTTCGTACTCGTCCACCAGACCCTTAAAGTAATCCATGGCTGCGTGGTAGGTTTTTGCATTCAGTGGATCAACACCGGCTATGGACAGTAGGGTCTGAGGGGCGGCGCTGTGTCCGGCCTTCAGGAAGTTGAGGTAGTTCTCCACGGCATTTTCCTCGCCATTCAGTATACCCTGAGCGATGGACGCGGCGTAGGAGATGGATGTCGCGTACTGGTATACATAGTACACATAGTAAAAGTGCGGGATATCTGCCCAGCGATATTTGGTCTCCGGGAAACTGATGACCGTGTCGCCCCGATAGGTATTCAAGAGCTCAAGATACCTGTCGCTCAGGGCCTCGCCATCCAGCGCGCCGCCGGCCTCCACGATCCTGTAAAAATCATCCTCAAATTCCGCGAAGAGCACCTGGTTAAAGAAGGTGCCAGTGAACAGATCAAGGGCGTTCTGAAGATAGTAGAGCTTCTCATCGTCATTTGAGGCGTGTGACATCTTGTAATTGTAGTAGATCAGTTCATTGGTGGTGGAGGCCACCTCCTGGGTAAATATGGTGGGGCTGCGATACTGCTTCGGCTGGTTTGCGGTGGTCAGCGCATCATACATGGCGTGACCCATCTCGTGAGCAATCGTGCTGACATCGTTTGCATAGCCGTTATAGTTGAACAACACCCAGGGAAGATAATCATAGGAGGGCTGTGTTTCAAAGGCTCCGGTGGTCTTGGTGACGTTGGGATAGACATCCACATGGCCGCTGGAAAGTATGCCCTTGAAGGTGTCGATGTAGTCCTCGCCTAATATGCTCAGTGCGTCGGTGACTTCGGCGACGGCGTCATCATAGTCGACCTTGCCGGGATTGAAGTCGGAAACATAGGTCGCCATGTCGAAGGGATATTGCTCATCCAGACCCAGGCCGCGGGCGTGGGCGCGGTAGTAGCGCTGGTAGTCCGCGATGCCCTCATGGGCACATTCGATCAGCATGTCGTATACGCTGGGATCCACATCATAGGCGTACAACTGGGCTTCACGGGTCGTCTCGAAATGGCTCAGGAGCGCACTGGCATAAGCCTGCTTCGCATTGCCCTCCAGCAGCGTCGCCATGGTGTCGATGTAGTCCTTGGCGCGGGAGCCGTACAGCTTGTTGACCTCTGCCTTGAATTCACGGGTGTATTCGTCGGAATGCAGGATATCATCGTAGGCGGCATCGGTCAGCTCCTGAACCGTACCATCGGGCATGGTGACGGTCGGATAAGGCATCTCCACATACTCCATGCGCTGGAAAGCCATATAGGGATAGCCCAGAGCCATGGAAATCGTGGCCATCGCGGTGTTGGCCTCCTCGCCCAGGGGCTGGGATTTAGGATCGGTATAGTACTTCACCGCATAGGTGTAATCGGCAAACAGCGGATCGGAGAAGATTGCTTCCCGTTCTTCCATGGAAAGGCTGAAAATCTCCGGGTCAGCGAAGGCGGTGATCTGGGCTTCCTTGGTATTCATGGCGCTCAGCTGAGCGTTCAGCCGGGTGAATACCGGGTCAGTCGAGTCAAGGCTTGAGCCGAGGTCGGCATAGAGTCTCAGCTTGTTTTGAAGCTGTGTCAGCTCAGTGTAATAGGCAAACTGAAGATAATCGTAGATGTCCTGCGCGTTGTTCAGCTTGCCACGGAACTGTTCGTAGTTATTCAACATCTCCATGACAGTGTCGTAATCCGCCTGCCATTCGTCTACGCTGGCATAGACGCTCGAAATATCCCAGGTTGTCGGCAACGTCTCCTCCGACGCGGCTGTGACCACGACAGACAGCAAAAGCGCTAACGTCAAAAATAATGCCAATCCTCTCAACATTCCAATGACCTCCTCTTTGTATTCATCTGGGGCAAAGCCCAAATAGATTATCTCATTTCTGCTTCAGACAGTCAACCAACGCTTCAAAACACATTCACTTTCCTAACGTGTATTATCACGGCGGCGCTGGTTAGCGCCGCCGCCATTGTTCGTATTACCACACAGCCACCCGATCCTCCGGCGCGACGTACATGCCGTCGCCGGGCTGAATGCCGTAGAAATCAATAAAATCGTCGAACTGCGCCAGCGTCGCGTTGACGCGCATATAGCGCATCGGATGAGTATCCTGCGCGACCAGCGTGACGAGATAGGCCGGCAGCCCCTGCATGCGCCAGACGGTGGCGAACTGCCGGAAGAAGGCGTCGTAGTCGAAGTCCGCCTGTTGCGCGGCGATGGCGAGCAGACACTTCATGCCGCCCATGTCCGCGATGGCCTCGGTCTGCACCTGCTGGCCGGAGTAATTCGCACCCTCAAAGGGAACGAAGCCGTCGTACCAGGCCGCCAGCTTGGCCGCCCGTTCCTGGAAGGCCGCGTAGTCCTCGTCCGTCCACCAGTTGGAGATCGCGCCGTGCTTGTCGAACTGCGAGCCGTTGGTGTCAAAGGCGTGGCTGATCTCGTGGCCGATGACCGTGCCGATGCCGCCCAGCTTCTGCTCGTAGCTCATATCCTCGTTGTAGACCTCGCCGTTGAGGATGCCCGCCAGGATGTTGATGGAATTGTCTTGGGGATTGTAGAAGGCGTTGACCATCGCCGTCCGCATTATCAGCTGATCCCACTTGTCCTTGTCCACGGTGGTGTCGATCTTATCCGACTGGATGGCGATCACATACGCCTGGACCGCGGCGTTCGCCGCCAGCAGGCTGCCGCCGGTCTCGATCCCGGCGAAGTCCAGGTCGGACCAGTCGCCGAGCTCGTCCGGGTAGACCGCTCGGACGCGCAGGTTGTCCAGCTTCTCGACGGCCTTTTCGCGGGTCGCGTCGCTGAGCCAGTCGACCGATTCCAGCATCTTTCGATAGTAAGCCACGACGTCCGCAATGATGTCCAGCATGTCCTGGCGCTGCTGCTCAGTGCAGTAGGCCTGGACATATAGGTTGTCCATCGGCACGGGCAGCAAGCCCAGCACGATCTGCAGCGCGTTGTCGTCCTCGCTGGTCTCGCCGGTGATGCCCATGACAGCGTTCGAGATGGCCTCCACCTGCTTAAAGGTCTCACGATCCAAATCAGTTCCCATGGAGTACGCCGCCTTCAGCGCCATCCAGTCCCGCATGAGGACGACGTTTTCCTCCGTGTAGAGCTCCGGCAGTGCCGCGATGAAATCGGGCTCCGTGACCAGGAAGCGTTCGCCAACCTTCAAACCGAAGGCCTGGAGCATGTCCAGGATCGGGAAGTCGCCCGCCAGCGCCGTCAGTTCCTCCGGGCTGTAGTAGTTGAGCAGGCTCGTGAAGTAATCTGCCTGGTAGTGCGTCGCCGTGGGCTTGATGTGCGCGGCCAACAGCGCATCAAAGGCAAAGGCGTTCTCGATCACCTGGGCGGCTTCCTCCTCGCCGTAGCCCAACCGCGTAAGCATATACGTTCCAAGCTGCTCATACAGCGTGTAGTACAACTCGCCCGCCTGGGTGCGCTCGGTGTATTCCGCCGAATCCTGGAGCATCAGGGAGGGCGTGCCGATCTGCGTGATGTAAATGTCCGGGTTGATAAAGTCAGCGCTGACGGCCATGGTCAGCGGATAGAACCGCATGAGGTTGTTCCTGTCACACAGGTAGCCGGTGACGGCCTCCAGGCTGTCGATGCCCTGGATCGCCTCTATCGTGGGCATGGCCGGTTCCACGCCCTGGGCGTCGCGGTAGTCCCAGTCCGAAACCAGCGCGTACAGCTTGTGAACCAGCTCGGCGTCATGGCCGGTGAGAGTGTCGTCCTTCAACAGGGCGATCTGCCGATCCATCAGCGTGCGTTGGACATCCTCCATCGAGCCCGTCTTGGATTCGCCGGCGGGGATCTGGGCCTGCAGAATCCAATCCTTGTTGACGAACAGCCCGAAGTCGTCCTTGAGCTCGGCGGGGGTGTCCTCGGTCACGTTCCCCTGGATGTCGGCATTCAGCCATCGTCCGTCCAGGATCGCGCCTGTCTCTTTGGGTGTTTCATCCGCAAAAGCACAGGCTCCCAGTCCTGCCAGAAGCAGGAACGTCAACAGAATACTGATCATCTTCTTCATGTTCATGCACTCCTTTTCATAACGGTTTTATCGTGGCTATTTGTGAAAAAATAATGCCATTTTCTAATAATATGGAACAGTTCTTGCAATATGTCAATGATTTATGAAATATAACCGCAAATCCGTCTAATATAACTTGTTTCGGCCCTTGTTTTGCGATATAATGATGTAGAGTTATTCCATAGCGATGAATTCCGTGTCTTACACCAAGGGCAGAACGCATTGAGGTGCCACGTCCATAACACTGTATAGGGAAATCAGGACTCTATGAGCAATGGGAATCGTTAAAGAAAAGAAGAGGTAAATATCAGATGAAAACAAAGGCAATAGTCGCTCTAACAAATGATATTGTCCAGCGCTACTATAAGAATGAGATTCAGCCCTTTTTGGATCATGTAGATGAGAAGGTTCTTTGGTATGGACCTGCCAAAGGACAGTTTCTCTCCGGGAAGCAGGCGCTTCTGGATGCCTGGGCAGGCGAGAGACACTCTCTGTCCTTTTCACTTGGGAATGTCCGCCTGGACCATATCTCCTCCCATAATTCCTACTGCGAAGTGATGATGTCTTTCCCTGTCACTACGCATTATCCCGATGGCGGCAGCATAACCATGGATCAGATTATCCATATCACGTGGTGCGAGCGAAAGACGGAGGACACAAAGGCAAAAGTTCCCCGGATGCTGGTCGTACATATATCCGACCTGTACCAGAAGCATAAGTCGGACAATATCTACCCCGTACACTTAAATGAAGTGTACAATGGTCGTCTGCCCGTACCGGAACCGGGGACGCCCCTTCATTTCCGCGGGATGGATTCCTCTGACCTGTACCTCCTGTCAAATACGATCATGTGGGTTGAAAGCACCACCTACGGTCGCCACAGTATCCTGCACACGATAGACGGAGATTTTCAGGCTTCCGCACCAACTACAGCTCTTGAAAAAGAACATCCGGATCTTCTCATTCGCTGCCACGAGTGCTATCTTGTGAATCCGAGATATATTGTAACCATCAAGCGTTTTTCCGTTACACTTATAAACGGAAAGACTCTGCCAATTCCCGAAAAAAAATATACCGCCTTCAAGAAAGCAGTGTATGGAAAGTGGATTGAAAGGACAAAGCAAGACCCTACGGCGCCAGGATAGCAAGTTAATTCTGAGCATAATCCGCACAAATATCCGGCGCTGGATTTGTTCATAAAGAAAGCGGCTTCACTGGAGCGTTTCTGCTCCCATGAAGCCGTTTTCCGTTGTTCCCGCCCGAAGAATGTCAGTTCAAATTTGCTTCGTTTCCGAAATCCCTAATTTGAACCGCCTTTTGCGGGGCGTTTTGCTGTATCGAAGAATATCGATCAGTTGCCAGCGGCAGCGTCAGCAGCCTCTTCAACGGCCTCTTCTGCAGCGTCGGCAGCGGCCTCAGCGGTATCAGCAGCAGCGTCAGCAGCCTCTTCGACCTTCTCCTCAGCCTTCTCAACGGCGTCAGCAGCAGCATCAGCGGCAGCGTCAGCAGCCTCTTCGGCCTTCTCAGCAGCCTCTTCGACCTTTTCCTCGGCCTTCTCGGCGGTCTCTTCAGCCTTCTCCTCGGCCTTCTCGGCGGTCTCTTCAACCTTGGCGGCAGCTTCTTCAGCCTTCTGCTCAGCCTTCTTGCAGGCGGTCAGGCCAAAGGCCAACAGAACCATAACCAGAATCAGAGCGATGATCTTTTTCATTCCCAGGTACTTCCTTTCACTTATGTCGTGCTCTTGCAATCTACAAGGCATATCAATTATAATGATCTGTTATCAGTGATGTAAGCATAATGATGTTGAATCACTGTATATTCTGCGTGAAAACTGGCGACAGGCGGCGGGTTATTGAACTCTCCCTTCCCCGACCTTCAGCTTGGCGCGACAACCTTGGGCGATGCGCATTGATTTGGGCACGCGGGGATTCCTGACGACCAGCTTCAGCAGCAGCACTCTGCCGTCCTTGAGTCGTACGGTGATAAGCGCTATGCCCGATGCGCGGGGAATTACCCGCCCCTTCCGGCTGACCGAGGCGACGGAAGGATTGTCGCTCTTGTAGCTCATGACCGGTCCGAGCTCGACGATGATCTGCCGGGGCTTGCCCGCGTCGACCAGCCGGCAGGCGTTGCCGCGCAGGATCAAAACGCTGTCAAGCCTTGGAACTTTCTTTTGCGTCACGAGTACCTTGCCGCAGACGGCGCAATGGCTGCCTTCGGTCAGTCCGTCGGCAGTGACGGTTGGCGGTACGGCGGGGTCCGTGACGGGCGTATGGCCGGTGGCGGGGACGTCCTTGACCCGCTTCTTTTGCGTCCTGAAGGCGGCGCGCGAGAACCTGGCGGTATAGGTGGTGGTGCCCCTGGCGGTGCAGGTGGCGGCCCTTGTGACCTTGGCGGAGGTCTGAACGGTCTCGGTCTGCACGTGGGTCGGGTCGTTCAGGCAAGCCCTGCGGGCGGTGACGCTGGTGTAGTCGTCCGCCCAGGCATATCTGGCCTTGCCCCAGCGATGGCCGGTGGCGGGAACGTCCCTGACACGCTTCTTCTGCGTCCTGAAGGCGGCGCGCCTGAAGCTGGCGGTGTAGGTGGTGACGCCCCTGGCGGTGCAGGTGGCGGCCTTCGTGACCTCTGCGGAGGCCTGAACGGTCTCGGCCTGCACATGGGCCGGGTCGTTCAGACAGGCCCTGCGGGCGGTGACGCTGGTGTAGTCCTCTGCCCAGGCATAGGACGCCCTTTCCCAGCGGTGGCCCAGCTTCTCGACGGGTTCCTGGGGCGTCAACACAGCTTCACAGACGGAGCAGTGACTGCCCTTGGTCAAACCCGGCTCGGTACAGGTGGGCGGCACGGCGGCGTCAATGACAGGGGCGTGCTTCGTATGCAGCTTGCCGTCGCCCTCGAAGAAGCAGCGCTGGCCGTCGACGGTGTGCCAGCCGGAGAGATTGCCTTCCATTCTGCCGTCGACGTCGAACAGATAGCCATAGCCGTCCAGCAGCGCTTCTCCGGTGATAAACGCGCCGTTGCCGTCAAAGTAACGGACGCCGTCGGGGAGCCGGTGGAAGCCGGTGGGGATGTAGCGCTGCTGGGCAAGGGCCAGCGCGGCGTCCGGATAGATGTTCAGCGTGTCGCTGCGATAACGGCGTCTGTCCGCCTCTCTGCCGTCACGGCTGACAATGCCGTAGCCTCCGGAGACGCTGCCGGAGCCGCCGCACAGGAACAGGCGGCCTCGGTTTTCGCCGATCCAGTGGGCCAGGTCGTCGTCCAGTTCGTCCCAATCGCCGTCCATGTAGGTCACGTCCACCAGGTAGTTCTTCCCGTCGTCCATGCGCACCAGGTTCCAGGAGTGCTCTGTGCCGCTGACGTTGCCGGTAACCAGGCGGCAGTGGATGTCGCCGTCGAACGCAGTCAGCTCGCACAGGTACTGATAGGCCTGGGCGTAGCCCTCGCAGACCACATTCGTGTCGCTGTCACCGTCGAAAGCCCAGATCAGCTTCCAGGGATCCTGGATTTGGGGATTGGCGTACTGCCATTGGGGGGTGGCGGCTTCGTCGTCATAGCGCACCAGCCGGCAGATCGCCGTCACGTAGCCGGCCAGCTTGGCATAATCCGAGCATCCGGCGTATTGTTCCACGATGGCCTGGGCGTTTTTCCGGGCGAGCTTCGCCCGGTCGATGCTTCCGGGATCCACTGTATAGGTATCGCCCTGGTACTGGGCAAGCACCGGGAATTGGAAGCTGACGCTGGCATCGTCCGCCACATACAGCTCCCAGTCGCCAAGCTCGGCGCTGTAGCGACACATCATCGCGGGTTTGACGGCCCGGATGGGATTGTCGTAGCGATCCAGCCAGTACAGCTCATAGGTACAGTCGAACCACAGTGCGCTGGTCACGTCGTTCAGCGTGTAGGTGTACAGCGCCTTCCACGCGGCGATGACCCGGGCTGTCTCATCGTCGGTCATCGGGTTGGACAGCGCCTCGCCGGTCAAGGCCTGGCCGGTGATGCGGGTCAGGCCCAGCAGCGTTGACAGGGGGACGTCGAACTCGGTGGAGGTTCGACTGCCCTCGGCGACCTGGGCGAGAAGGGGCTTTAAGGCGTCATAGATGACCTGCTCCTGGGTGTTCAGCTTGTCCCGGGCATAGGCGGTGGCATTGGGACTGGGTCCATTGCCGTGGAGAATGCCGTTCACATAACCGGCGAACAGGGCGTCGCTGTTCCGGGAGGAATTGATGAAGCACGTTTCCTCCTCGGGCGACAGTATCACGGCGGCATTGGATGCCAAAGCGTCATCGGGCAGCTCCGATGTCGGCATATTGGCTTCAAGGGCGTCATCGGGAATGTCCAGGTCGATTGGGACGTCTGAAAGTATGTCGTCGACGAGGTCGAGAGGTATTCCGTCATCGTCCCCCGGGAGGAGGATGCCGTCCGGATCGACCTCAAAGTCGGCGCTGCCGTCCTCGGGGAGGAGGATGGCTTCGTTCGCTTCCTCCAATGTAACGGGCTCCAGGATCGCATTCTCCGCCAGTGCCGGCACCGCTGAAGTCAACAGGAGAATCAATGCTGTAAATACTGTACATAGCGCTCTTTTCATAGGCAGCTCCTTGCGGTCGCGGGGGTAATAACCGTGGCGACTGATAGTCGCCGCTACATGGCAGCAGGGCCTCGTGGTCGCGGGGGAAATATTACCACTGTTTTATATTACCGTTTCAGTATATCATAAAAAAGACTTGCTGAAAAGGCAAGTCTTTGAAGATTCCGGGGCGAAGCCCTGGAGCGGTTATTGCGCGGCTTTCTTTTGGAACCTGGCCCGGTATTGCGCTTCGGGGTGCTTGTCTGCCACTTCGCCGGCAGCCATCAGGGCCTGCTTGGTCAGCAGCGGGCCCACCAGCTCGTAGACGAGCACGGCGAACAGTATGATATTGCGGATCATGGCGCCGTATTCCTGGCCGAGGGCCTGGGCGGTGACCACCATGCCCAGGGCCACGCCGGCCTGGGGGAACAGCGTGACGCCCAGGTACTTGCGCACGTTGGGCTCGCAGCCCATGACCGTGGCGCTGCCCCAGGCGCCCAGGTACTTGCCGGCGCAGCGCACCAGTATGAACACCAGGCCGATCAGCAGTATCGAAGGGTAGCGGAACACGCTCAGGTCCAGCTGCGCGCCGGAGAGCACGAAGAACACCGCATACAGCGGGGCGGTCCATTCCTCGGAGCGCTTCATGATGTCCACGGAGTATTCGCTGAGGTTGCAGAACATGGTGCCCAGCATCATGCACACCAGCAGCGAGGAGAAGGTGATCTTCGCGCCGCCGGGCAGCGGAATCTCCAGCGTGGACAGGGCGATGGTCATCATCACGAAGGCGATGGTCAGCGACAGGCGGTTCTTGTTGGAGAAGAACAGCTTTTCCAGCAGCGTCAGCAGCTCTCCCATGACCGCGCCCAGCGCCAGCGAGCAGACGATCTCCAGCATCGGGTTGAGTATGACCGAGGTCACGTTCAGCGCGCCGCCCTCCAGGGCCTGGGCCACGCCAAAGGACACGGCGAACACCACCAGGCCCACGGCATCGTCCAGGGCGACGATGGGCAGCAGCAGGTCGGTCAGCGGGCCCTTGGCCTTGTACTGGCGCACGACCATCAGCGTGGCCGCGGGCGCCGTGGCCGCGGCGATGGCGCCCAGGGTGATGGCCACCGGCAGGGGCAGCTTTTCAGGGCCGAGGATGAAGTGGAGGCCGATCAGGGCGATATCCACCAGCGCCGTGGCGGCCAGGGCCTGTACGATGCCGATCACAGTGGCGACCTTGCCCGTCTTCTTCAGCTGGGCCAGGCGGAATTCGTTGCCGATGTCGAAGGCGATAAAGCCCAGGGCCACGGTAGAGAGGAAGCTGACCCGGTCCAGCGCCTCCATGGAATTGAAGCCCAGGGGGATGTTTATGGCGCCCAGCACAAAGGGCCCCACCAGCACGCCGGCGATCAGGAAGGCCGTCACGTCGGGCAGCTTGAGGTTGATTTTCTTGAAGATACGGGTCATGATCAGCCCCGCGAACAGGGCAAACGCGGTCGGTAGAAGCATGTTTATTTTCAGTGCCTTTCTTTATTTGGTTCCCCTATGATATACCTCCGGGCGAAAGGCTTCAAGCGCGTTGTACGACACATTTGCGTTAGGGTTTGGTTGCGGGGGGAACGAAAATCAACGGGGACGGTTCTACTTGACTCCCATTTCTGACAGAAGAAGTCAAACAGAACCGTCCCCGATGATTTTGAACGCACACAGACAGGAAAGATGATAGCCCGCCAGAACCCTGCCTTCAAGGATGGCAGACCCCGCAAATACACAGACGCCCAACTCTCCCACGCCCTCGACCTGTTAGCGTCAGGGAAGAGTTTCGGACAGGTCCAGAAAATGACAGGCATCAGCAAAAGCACGCTGGTAAGGGCGAGGCAGCGGGTTATATGAAAGACAGAGGCGGCGTTTGGAACGCCGCCTTTGTTCGTTATTTTTTTGAATATTTGTATTCAGCAACTTTTGCCTCATATTTTGATATTTTTACTTTTCGTATAATTATACCAGCAAGACTAATTACAGATAGTATCACACCAAACCAAAACATTCCTTTATTATTCTCGTAGTATTGTCCTGCCATTCCAAACGATAAAACCCCAATGAAGAGTCCAATTCCACAAATAAGCCAAACGATTTTCGCAGTATCCGAAGGATTGGTCCCAACATTTCTTTGCAACTCGTATCTTTCAGCTGCCGCTGCTGCTGCCACTCTATTTTGTTGCGAAATCTTCTCTTGGCATTGCTGAATTTGTGTATTTACATCAGAATATCCTTTTATTTTTTTATATATTCCTACTGCTTGACTATACTTGCCAGAGGATTGGTATGCTCTTGCTTGGTTATAAAGCGTCTGCTTATACCTTTGCGAATCAAGGCTGGCATTCCAAACGATAGTTATGTCCATTTTCCAGACTGTTACTCCCAAAGTGAAAGGCTGCGGGTCTGATCTCTGAACATTGACAACTGTTTTTCCCTCCGAAGAAAGACGTTCTGATATTGCTTTGACTTGAACATCCGCTTTTGCCGACAGTTCTAATCTGTTTTTGCCTTCAACAGAAAAAGATTCTGTTCCACTATCAACTTCTCCACTCATCCTTGCTGCTCTAATGGGTTCTCCGCAACGAGGACAAGCATTTGCATTCTCAGATACCTGATTACCACACGCAGGGCAAGTTATGAGTGCCATTATAGTACCTCCATTCTGATGATGTGCTCTTCCTTATCGTTACCGACAGAGATAATGAAGTGGAAAAATGGGCTTTCTATTAACATACTATATTCATCTTTGTTTAATACTAAGTCATGCCATCGATATTCATAATGGTTTTCCTGCCCTCCCATATCGCGGATGCTTGAATAACTACCAGTTTCAAAGGTAACTCTATAATTGTGATGACCTTCTTTGTCTGATATTGATACCGCATCAATTCTCACCCTATGTGGCTGTGAGTTATCGTTAGGTGCAAGCCACAACATAAATCGAAAGCTATTATTTCCATCATTTGGATTAACTCTCTTAATTCTGATTGATTTGATATATTTAGGGTTTGCCACAACCTCAACTTCCTTTCCAAATGGCTTTTAGTTGCTGTGTTGATTACACTACGAATTTGTATTTGATATCATATTGTAGCATATCTAACAACTGATTGTCAATATATAATTAATATAAGTTGAAAGGAAGTTTGCTATGAACAATGAGCCTTTGAAGATAAAGAAGCGGGGCGAAGATGGCAACCGCATTATCACTGTCCGCATCAAGGAAGAAACCCTCGCGGAACTGGACCGCATCGCCGCCGAGACCAACTATTCCAGAAACGAACTGATTAACCTCATCCTCGCCCATGGCGTAAAGAATGTAGAAATCGAATGAAAATGGCGGCGGTCCACTTGCCGCCGCTTTTCACAGGAATTGTAGAATAGTTGTGGGTTTTCCCTCAAAAGATGTAGTTTTCAGGTTCAAAGTTCTTTTCCTTAATCGTTTTCTGATAGGTTTATGCTATATTCTTCCTGAAAACCTTTAAGGAAAAGAAGACAGAAGAAAAACAGCTTTCACGCTGCTTTCCCTTTCGCCACGACTTCTGTTGTCAGGGCGATTATCTCCTGTATTTCATCAATGCCGAACATCGAAACCGCTATGGCATCGCAATAGTAATAACACCCCATTTCCCCGAACAGTTCCTTAACCATCTCACCCCACGCTTCTTTTCGTCCAGCCTCATAGCCGAACTCTTTGAGCAGTGCGGAGCGCCGCGAACAGTAAGCCTTGTATTCTGGGCTGTCCCTGTCCGCTGGTTCCTGTACCTTTCGCCCATCCTGCGTGTAGGTGTGCCAAAGCCCGCCGCGCGCCACCTGCTCGGCGGCTCCACTCTCATACAGGTGGTTTCGCCAGTTCTGTAAAGTCCTTTCGCTAATGTGAATACAGAAATATTCCCGCATCGTCTCAACCCGCTTTTCCCAAGGCATTGCCCTGAACCCCACATCATCCCAAACCAGCAGCGTGAAGAAACAGGCGAAGTCATAGGGGTTAATCTGCGTGTCAATCTTCAAAACCCGCCGCATTATATCTGTTAATCGCTCTTCTGCGGTCTGGGGAACAGAAGTAATCTGGAAACCCCTGCGAGGCTTGAAGGCATAGCCATAGCCCCAACTCTCCAGCTTGCGCTTCGCCTTCTGGGAGAAGTTGTGTTCGTGCTGGTCCAGCCCCATGACCTCCGCCATCTCCCTGTTGGAGTAGAACCGCATCTGTAAAGGCTTCATTTGCCGCCGCCCCTTTCCTTAATCGTTTTCGGGTGGAAATCTTGGTTAAATGTAGTGGAAAACCTTTAAGGAAAAACCATCAGGCAACCATTTTCTGGGAAGCGGTCACAGCCTCGACCTCCACATCGTCGCTGCTGGTTTGCGGGGCGGCATCCGCTTCGCATCGTTCTTCCTCGTTGCCTTCGCTGGTCTGTTCCTCCTGCTGCTTGGCAGCTTCCGCTTCCCTATTCGCTTCTGTCATCAAATTAGTGACTTTCCAAACCAGGTTGCCATTTTCATCATATTTGACAAACATCTCATAATTCGGGAACTGTCCCTTAAACCACTTTTCGACGTACTTGTAAGGGCTCTTGAAGGCCACGCTTGCCTTCTGGACGCGCTCAAACTCTTCCAGCATCGCGGCGGCATTCGGCATAATCGCAATGTAAGCCTTCATCATCTTGTAGGGCAGGGGCTTGTTGGAAGAGGGCTTCCGCTTGTGAACCTCAATCGTCATTTCAGGGAACCGCCGCTGGTATTTCAGCACTTCATAGCATTCGGGGGAGCCATACACCAGCGTCTTGCGCTCATAAGCATTCGTCATGTGCAGGGTCATGGTGTTCAAGTCGAAGTAATAACCATTCTTGTTCAAAGCCTTCATCATCATTTTTCTTTCCTCCATTTTTTCTCTCTTTTGTAAGTCCATTATACCAATAAGGCTGTTACAGTAGTCGGACAGTCAGGAAATCTTTGTCAGTTCTATGCTGGGGTTGGGGTTGTGAACCACGCAACCATTCTCGTCAAATTCGGGCAAATCCTCGTAGCGGGGGAAGGTCCTGCGGAACCACTCATTCACAAACCTGCGGGGGCTGCTCTGGCTCTGGGCGACGCGGCGAACCTCGTCGAACTCATCCATCATCTCATCCGCATCATCCAGCAGGGCAATGTAGCGGGCCATCCTCTCAAACTTAATCAGGGGGACCTTCTTCTCCGCATCGCGGTTCAGCTTGCGAAGCGGGCTGGCGCTGGGCCGCTTGGCCTTGCGGTTCTCCACCACGACTTTCAGGCCCATCGCCTGAAACTGCTGGAACAGGTCATATTCCTCTCCAAACTGGCGGGCGGCCTCCATGAACCTCTTGGTGACAGTCACAGTGTTGGTGTTGTGGTTAATCTCGTAATTGTGGGAACGCTTCATTTTGTTTTCCTCCTTGTTTCTCTCTTTTGTGCTTAAATTATACCAATCAGGCTGTTACAGTAGTCGGACAGTTAGAACTTTTCTTTTGCTTCCTGTTCCTGCTTCCTGAACTCTTCCTTGTACTCGTTCAGGAACCATTCCTTCACCTTGGCATAGGCGGCCTTCTGGGTCTTGGCCCATGCCTTAACCAACTCAAACTCCTTCAACTTGGCTTCGCGGGTTTCCACATCCTTTTCGTGGTTCTGAATGAAATCCTCCATGCGGTCATAGGTCAGCTTACCATAGGTCCATTTTTCAGAGTTGCGCTTAATCGTGCGAACTACCAGCGTAAAGCCAGGAAAGTTCTGCTTGGCTTCCAAAGCCTTCTCAAATTCGGGAGTGCCGAACTGGCCCGCCTTCATCATAAAGTCCTTTGTGACAGTCAGGGTCTTGCTCGCCTTGTCAATAATCATCTCGTTCTTCATACTGGAATCCTCGCTTTCTTTTTCTCTTTTGTTAAGGTGCTTCCCTCAACCTTGTAGCTATATTATACCCATAGCCCTGTTACACTTCTCGGACACATAGAAATTTTTTTTAATGTGCAGACCCTCGACTTTCAAAATAATAGAGGCTTACGCGGTTTCTCGTAAGCCTCGACCAAATGGTTATAATCCTGTCTTGAAGTTTGTAAGCCAAAACGAAAAGATGTAGCCTTCAACGCCAGAAGATGTAAAAGCCTGTGGGTTACAGATTTGCCAACACACCCGACTTCTGTGCCGCTTTCAATACCTCCTTATCTTGAACGCCTTCTAAATATCTCTGTGTGATGGCGATATTCTCATGGCCCATCAAGCGGGACAGGCTGTAAAGGTCCAGTCCATTCTTCAACTGCAAATGGGCGAAGGTGTGGCGGCAGGTGTGCGGCGACACGCGGACCTGTGGATTGACGCCGACTTCATTTGCCGCTTTCTTCAAAAACTTGGTTACTGCTTCTGGCGTCAGCTTGCGCCCGCGATTGGACACAAACACATAGCCTTCTGGGAACTTCCCGCCCTCAAAGTAGCTTTCGCGCATGGCCTGATACTGCAACAGGGACTTCGCAAGATAAGGCGAGACTGGCACAAGCCTTTCCTTATTGCCCTTGCCATGAACCAGAATATAATCATCGTGGATTTGCTCTGGACGCAGGGTTAGGACTTCCGCCAGCCTCATGCCAGTATCGAAGAACAGGGCGATCATGGTCCTGTTGCGAACGCTCAAAAAGTCCCGCTTGTGATAATAGCTTAACAGCTTGCGGATTTCCTCTTCTGAAAAGGTGAGAATGACCACCTTCGGCTGCTTCATATTGTGTATTCTGGCGGTGGGCCTCTCTGCGATGTAGCCTTCTGCCTTGCAGTAGTTGAAGAAGGTTTTGAACACCTTTAACAAATCGTTGATGTATCGCGCCTTCCTGCCCTTGTCATCCATCATGTCCAGAAACAGCTTGATATGAGAAGCGCGGACCGCCGCGACATCTGTTATCTTGTGTTCATCTGACAGATACCTTTGAAGGTAAAGCAGCTGCTTGCGGTAGTTGTCAATGGTTTTGGCCGACAGCTTCCGAATCTTGCAGTCGAAACCGAACTCCTGAATGGCTGTACTGAAATCCATAGAAAAACCCCTCTTTCCTTCTGTTTTACCAGTCAGAAAGAGGGGATAATGCCTATCGTACCCATTTCAGCGTTGTCAAAACAGCCTACGCGGGTAGTTCAACATTTTTCGTACCTGCGGCGGTTGCCGCAAGTGGGCGAAGGGGCGAAAACCCCTGTGGGACAATTACTTCAGCTCGGAGAAGTACTTGATGGTGCGGACCATCTGGCTCACATAGCTGTTCTCGTTGTCGTACCAGGACACGACCTGAACCTGGCTCTTGCCGCCCTCGAGCTTGCAGACCATGGTCTGGGTGGCGTCGAACAGGCTGCCGAAGCGCATGCCGATGATGTCGGAGGAGACGATCTGGTCCTCGTTGTAGCCGAAGGACTCGGTGGCTTCCTTCTTCATCTGGGCATTGATCTCTTCAATGCTGGGCTGGCCGTTGATGACGGCGTTCAGGATGGTGGTGGAGCCGGTGGGGGTGGGCACGCGCTGGGCCGCGCCGATCAGCTTGCCGTTCAGCTCGGGGATGACCAGGCCGATGGCCTTGGCAGCGCCGGTGCTGTTGGGAACGATGTTGATGGCGCCGGCACGGGAGCGACGCAGGTCGCCCTTGCGCTGCGGGCCGTCCAAGATCATCTGGTCGCCGGTGTAGGCGTGGATGGTGCACATGATGCCGCTCTCGATGGCCCAGCCGTCGTTCAGAGCCTTGGCCATGGGCGCCAGGCAGTTGGTGGTGCAGGAAGCGGCGGAGATGATGGTATCTTCGGGCTTCAGGGTCTCGTGGTTCACGTTGTAGACGATGGTGGGCAGGTCGTTGCCGGCGGGCGCGGAGATGACAACCTTGCGGGCGCCAGCGGTGATGTGGGCCTGGCTCTTCTCCTTGGAGGTGTAGAAGCCGGTGCACTCCAGAACGACGTCAACCTTCAGCTCGCCCCAGGGGCAATCCGCAGCGTTCTTCTCGGCGTAGATGCGGATCTCGTGGCCGTCCACGATGATGGAATTCTCGGTGGCCTCGACCTTGTGGTCGCGGGCGTAGTTGCCCTGGGTGGAGTCATACTTCAGCAGATGGGCCAGCATCTTGGGGGTGGTCAGGTCGTTGATGGCGACGATCTCATAGCCCTCAGCGCCGAACATCTGACGGAAAGCCAGGCGGCCGATGCGGCCGAAACCATTAATAGCAACTTTAACAGCCATTGGAATCTACCTCCTAAAATTAAGTCATGTTATGTCGATGCGCCGCGGATGCGGTCGCACCTATAACTACATATATATTCTACCCCATCCCATAGGGGATGAAAAGCCCTTTTTTGTAAAATATCACACTTTATTAATATTTTCAGGGGATGTCGCTTTTACGCGAGGGGGGTGGCGGCTGATAGCCGCCGCTACGGTTGCCGCAACGGCGAGAGGGTGGCGGCTGATAGCCGCCGCTACGGTTGCCGCAACGGCGAGGGGTGGCGGCTGATAGCCGCCGCTACAGTTGCCGCAACGGCGAGGGGTGGCGGCTGATAGCCGCCGCTACAGTTGCCGCAACGGCGGGGGGTGGCGGCTGATAGCCGCCGCTACGGCCGCCGCTGCGGTTGCCGTGGGGCGGTTATTCGATGGCGATGTCCTTGTAGAACGACGTGCCGTCCAGCTTTTCATTGCAGCCCAGGGCCTCCAGCACGGTGGCGGAGACGTCGGCGAAGCTCTTGCGCTGGCCCAGGTTCACGCCTTCTTCCACGCCCAGGCCCCAGACCAGCAGCGGCACGCGCTCGCGGGTGTGGTCGGTGTGGGCGGAGAAGGTGGGGTCGCAGCCGTGATCGGCGGTGATGATCAGCAGGCCGTCGTCGCCCAGCAGCCGCATGATCTCAGGCAGACGCTCGTCGAACTTTTCCAGACAGTTGGCGAAATATCCGGGGTTGCGACGGTGGCCGTACTTCATATCGGTGTCCACCAGGTTCACGAACAGCAGACCCTTCCAGCGATCCTTCTTCAGGTATTCGATGGTGGCGTCGCAGCAGGCCCGGTTGCCGGCGGTGTGGTTGGACTGGGTGATGCCCCGGTGGTTGAAGATGTCCTCGATCTTGCCCACGGCCAGCACGTCGTAGCCGGCGGATTTCAGCGCGTCCATCATCGTGCGTCCGGTGGGGTCGACGGAGAAGTCGCGCCGGTTGGCGGTGCGCACAAAGTGGCCCACCTCGCCCTCGAAGGGACGGGCGATCACGCGGCCCACGTTGTGCTCGCCCTTCAGGAGGCGGCGGGCGGTGCGGCACATATCCCACAGCGTCATCGGCGGCACCACGGCCTCGTGGGCGGCGATCTGGAATACGCTGTCGGCGGAGGTGTAGACGATCAGCTTGCCGGTGCGCAGGTGTTCGGCGCCAAGCTCCTCGATGATGGCGGTGCCCGAGGCGGGCTTATTGCCCAGGGTGCCCATGCCGGTCTCGTATTCAAACGCCTGGATGACCTCCGGCGGGAAGCCGTTGGGATAGGTGGGGAAGGGCTTCTTCAGGGTCAGGCCGGCGATTTCCCAGTGACCGGTGGTGGTGTCCTTGCCGGCTGCCATTTCCTCCATGGTGCCGTAGCAGCCGATGGGGTCGTCGGCGTCCTTGTCCTGCATGCCCAGCAGATGCAGAAGGCCCAGCTCCTCCAGGTTGGGGATGTTGGGCTTTTCCCGCTCGATCACGTGACCGAGGGTGTTGGCGCCCTCGTCGCCATATTGGGCCGCGTCATGCTGCCAGCCAGCGCCACAGCCGTCCAGCACGATGACCACGGCGCGCTTGATCTTTTTCATCGTCATGCCTCCCATCGCAGTTCTTCCGCAAGCTGCGCTATCATTTCGCCGCAGGTGGGCTTTCCGCGCCTTGCGTCGATAGTGTCTCCGAATATCCTGTGTTGATGCTCGATGGCTCCGTTGCGCCAGGCAGCGTCGATGGCGTGGCGCACGGCCCGTTCCACCTGGGCGACGGTCAGCCCGGTCTGCCGGGCTACCTCGGGATAGATGCCGTCCTTCAGCGAGGCCACCCGCCCGGCGTCGTGCCAGGCCAGGGCCACGGCCAGGCAGAGGCAATCCCGACCCCGATGCAGGGGGACGCCCAGCGCGTCCAGCAGGGATTTGAGCCGCGCGGCCTTGTCCTCGGGCAATGCACGGGGCCTTTTGCACAGCGCGTTGAGCACAGCCTTCAGCCGGTCAGCGTCAACGGGGCTTTCCAGCGCCACCACGCCAAGCGCAGGCAGGCTGTCGCGCTCCGGAAGGCGCAGTCCCGGCGGTGCGAGCAGCAGTATATCGGGCTGCACCACAAGCCTGAGGGCTCGGACGCGCTTTGCGAAGTCGACGCCGTCCATGCCGGGCAGGGCTGCGTTTACCAGTGCCAGACGGGGCTGCAACGCCTGTAAAAGCCCCAGCCCGGTAGCGCCGTCCGGAGCCAGCCCGGCCAGCGCGTATCCACAGTCCGCCAGCGCTTTATCAAGCGCCTGAACGCGCCCGTCGTACAGGCCCACCGCCACGGCCCGGCTTCCTTCCATACCCATGGCATGCCCCTCCACAGGTTATTGCATTATAACCACAAGCTGTTACATTCTACGGAAACAGGGCAAAATCCTGCGTGAGGGGGATATCTTAATGAGAAATTCTGATTTATCGGGGAGACGAGGGAACAGGGAACAGGGAACAGGGAACAGGAATGGCGGCTGCCGCGAACATTTCGATATTGTACGAGTTGTAG
>CACWZI010000051.1 GCA_902765305.1 uncultured Eubacteriales bacterium | reverse complement strand
ATTATTCAGGCTTTTGTCTCAAAGATTATCCAAATTGTCCAGCCTGCTTACTGATTCATCTGTTTAACCCGATTTCTTCAGTGGTTTCGAACCGTCCCTGTGTCCCACATGCCTGCTTAATTCAATGACTTGGCAACTATCTCAAGCAATTCAACCATTCTGTACGATCCGTTTACAGCCTGCTGTACAGCGCTTTTACAGCTATAATTATTCAAAGTATAATTCGCCATAACAGAAGATATGTCTCCGGAATAAGCACCTGTGCTATCGGAAGCCTTTGCTATGATCTCAAGCAATTCGACGCTTCTGTATAATCCATTAACCTCCTGCTGCGGCGCGCTTTCACAACTATAATTGTTCAGTGTATAATTGGCCTTGATTGTGGATATCTCAGAATTGTATTTCCCTGACTTATCCATCGCCTTAGCAACAATCTCCAGTAATTCCACTGTACGATAGACGCCGTTCACCTGCTGCTGTGGCGCGCTCTCACAGCTATAGTTGTTAAGTGTAAAGGTCGCAATAACGGAAGAGATGTCGGAACCGTACGATCCGGATGAATCTGCTTCCTTTGCAATGATTGCCAGCATGTCAACCATTCGATAATACCCGTTTACCGCTTGTTGCTCTGCGCTTTTACAGCTATAGTTGTTGAGTGTGTAATTGGTCATGACTGCCGAGATATCCGAACTGTTCGATCCGGAATGATCAAGCTCCTTCGCTATGATTTCCAGCAATTCAACACATCGATACGCACCGTTTACCTGTTGTTGTATTGCGCTCTCACAGCTATAGTTATTCAGTGTGTAAGAAGTCATTATGGAAGAGATGTCCTTGGTATAATCAACGGCATAACCCGTAAGCATGAAAGCGGCAATAACGATTAATATGAAACTGAGTATAGCAATTCGCTTCATTTGTCCTCTTCCTCCATTGTAAAGTATTGGTAACCATTCAGTCGTGAATGCGCCCGCCTCTTTTGTGGCGGCCTGGAGACCGCCCAAAAGGACCAACTTCGTGTCGCCACCACAGGCCGCCTTCACTGTAGTGGCGGCGTCTGCGCCGCCACGACCGAATAAATACAAGTATTGTCGGCATAACACGGGCCAACCCGGAAAAAGAATCAGGGGGCTGCGGCGCCATCCCCCCCCGATTCCCTGTCGAAAAGCTTTACCGCACCAGCATCGGCACTTCGCCGCAAACCCTCTGGTAGAACGGCGCGGTGCCGCCGGCCTTCCTGAACAGCGCCCAGTCGTCCGCCAGCAGCTTCCGGGCCTTCGCGGGCATGTCGACGTTCAGCAGGAAGTTGCCGCCCCGGATCTCCAACTTGACGGTGCCCTTGGTCGCCGCGATGGCTTCCATCAGCGGGGCGTTGCACTCGCCGATGATGATGAAGAACTGCTGGGTATAGTCCCGGTACTGGGAGACCGTCGCCTTGCTGTGCTTGAAGCCGGAGCACTGGTACATCTTGCCGTCGATCATGAAGGTGAAGGTCTCGATGCCGGTGGGGTCCACCAGCCCGCCGTAGGCGAAGGAGAGAAAGAAGCGGGGGATTGCGTTGACCACGGAGACATTGGAGCCCAGCATCTCGATCTTATCCGTGAATACATTGGCGGACTGGTCGTACCGCTCGTCCTTGGAATACTGGGTGCGGAAGATCGTCATGCGATTCATGTTCACAAAGTAGTTGGTGGTTCCGTCCGCAATGGTGCTGGTATAATCGCCGTTTGAGCGGTAGAGCGCCTCGTCGAAGGCGGCAGGCGGCGTCAGCTCCGGCCCCCAGGCGGAAGGTATCCCCCTCGCGGATGTAGCCCACGATGGCGTCGGTGACGGCGGACTTGATGCCGTGATTCCGATCCGACGTGAGCACCAGGCGGTTGTCCCCCGCGTCCTCGGCATAGTAGCCGAGCAGGCAGGCCAGCAGCTGCTTCCCGGCCTCGGTCTCCTGGAACTTGCCGGCAGTCCGCACGCCCGACTCGGCGGTGACGGACACGCTGGCCAGAGCGCCGGCCGCGAAGTGGAAGCGCACGGGCAGCGGCTCCGCCAGTCCGGGAACGGCCAGCTTCGCCTCTATGTCGCCCTTCGCCTCGCCGTCCGCGCCGATGGCCGCCAGCACCTCGGCGGGCGTCGCGCCCCACTGGAGCTGGGCAAAGGGCAGCGCGGATTCATGAAGCGTCAGGGTATAGTCGCTCCCGTCGCCGATCACGGCGTCCAGTTCGACGACCTCCCCCGCCTTCAGGCCCAGGGCCACAAGCAGCGCGTCGTCGATTTCGCCGGTGGCCTCCGACCCGCTGGCCGCCTGGAAATCGGAGATGGCCTTCTTCGTGTTCTTGCCTGCCGCGCCGTCCGGTGTGCCACAGTTGTAGCCGGCGTCATTCAGCGCCTGCTGTACCTGTTTGACGGTCTCCTTGTCGGCGTAGGTCGTCTCCTCAGCCCAGGCCGTCGTCAGCGCCAGCATCAGCGCCAGCGCAATTGCAAGCATGTGTTTCAGCTTCATATACACACCCTCTTTTTCTTATGTTATATAAAATATTACCATGGGACAAGAGGATGGTTCTATTGTCCCACTCCCCAAGCGGTATTAACGCTCGAAGTCTTCGGATGGACATACATCAAATGGGACAGAGGAACCGCCCCTTTGCCCCAAAGCACTGAACCTCCTTTCTTTCTCCATTTGATGTTATAATTGTAAAGCAAGGGAATGAAAATGGCACGTTCCAACCACTAACAATCAGCCTGCTCTTTGTTCCAAACACTAACAATTCACGCCAACAGTGGCAAAAACAGAGAAAATGGGACAAGGGAACGTTTCTCCTGTCCCACTCCCCAACCAGAATTATCTCCCGAAGCCTTTAGATAGACATGCATAATATGGGACAGAGGAATCGACCCCATGTTCCGCAAGTTTATTGATCAAATACGACACATCTCATATTGTCTAAACCCTTTGGCATTTTTCAGTTTGTATCCATCCATCCCTTCATGGTATAATGCCCTTGAATGAAAGAAGGTGGGCGTATGGATGGACGTTATACCATTAACCAGATACGAGACATCGTCGTGCCGAATGCGATTCAGCACGGCGTGAAAACGGCTCCCTGACTGCTTGTGAAAACATGCTCCTCTGAAGCCCCTGCAGCCCCCAAACGGGGCTGCGGGCTTCGTCTCTTGTGATGCTTCCCTCGGCCAATGAATAAATATAGGTGTGCAATCTGCGGTCCCTCGGCCATTTTCAAAAGCGCAAGGGCCTTTATTCCTATATCACAGGGCCCTCATAGTAACTTATCCTTCATCAAACGAGGTTTAAAAACTTTACAGCCTATGATTCAGGAATGAACGCAAAAGGCTATTGACAAAACAAGATTCTCGTAGTATAATTCTTTCTGTTGTCAGGGATTCAAGCAAGCTGACGTGCAAAGATTCAGGCACGCAGCGCGCGAAAGCCCCTGAGATTCGACAGTTTATATCTGGGTGTAGCGCAGTTTGGTAGCGTGCTTGAATGGGGTTCAAGAGGCCGGAGGTTCGAATCCTCTCACCCAGACCACAAGGAAAGCGTTGAAAACCATGTCTTTTCAGCGCTTTTCACTTGTTTGGGATCCTCTGACAACCTGTTTGATTCATAATTGCAAAAGCCTCCGGTTTATGATACAATGGTTTTAACATCATTCGCAGGAGAAAACCCAAAAATGGCAAGCATCGGAGAGCAGATCATCGCCGCGCGCAAGGCGAAGGGCATGACCCAGGACGCGCTTTCAAAGGCGCTGGATATATCGAGATCGGCGGTGGCGCACTGGGAGACGGGGCGCACGATCCCCGATGCCGAAATGCTGCTCAGGCTGTCAAAGGCGCTGAGTTACAGCTTTGAAGAAGAAACGGCGAAGCTTGCCGCAGGCCCCGGAAGGGGACGCCTCCCCCGCTGGAGACGCGGCGCCCCTCCCCGCCACGCAGGCGGACGGCGTTCCGGCATCGCAGGAGAAGGCGGCGAAGTCCCGAAAGCGGCTGTGGGTCCTCCTGGGCGCAGCGGTCCTGGCGTGCGCCCTGATCGCGGCGCTGCTGATCCACAACAACAAGGCAAAGCAGGTCTTGTACACGGACGAAAACGGCAAGCAGTATACCGCCGAGCTGTTCAAGCAGGAAACGCCCCGGGAAGAGGGCAAGGCGTGGCTGTCCACGGAGCAGACCCTGAGGGTCCAAAAGAGCGAAGGCAACGAGATGTGGATGTACGACTTCATCTTCCACGAGAGGAACGGCATCGGGCTGAAGATCGACCGCCTCGAGGTCTATACCTTCCTCGACAACGATATCCATCCCCAGATCGTCACCGGGGAAATGCTGGATGAATATGGGTACGGAAGCTACATACCCGCCAATGGCAGCTGGTCCTTTGACGGCGGAATGCCGGTGCAGAAGAAGGTCGCCAGTGTCGGCGTGATACTGTCCGGCACCGACGACAACGGCGAAAAGCTCACCTTCCCAGGTTATCTCAATCTGATCGGTCTGGATTGATATAAAAGCCCCTTTGCGGGGCTTTTTCTTTGTTTTGGCGCTGTTTTGGCCCATTGTTAGCGGTTGGAACAGAAAGCAGGCCCATTGTTAGCGGTTGGAACGTGACTTTTCCCGGCCCATGCCCTATGATTATAGCATCAAGGGATGAAGGGAAGGAGGTTCGATGCTGTATCTCGGTTGGATCATCGCAGCCTTTCTCGCCGGCGCGATCAGCGCCGTTGCGCTGATCGCGTGGCGGGAAATGCGGAAAACGCTGCGCGAACGATTTGAGGGGCTGGGGCTGACGCTGGGGAAGGCCTATGCGGAGATCGCGGCGGCGGTGAAGGTATCGCCCCGCATGATCCAGGCCCGCCAAAACGGCCAGGTGCTGCGGACCTGGCAGGAGGGGGATTACTCCATCTCCCTGCTGTTCGACAGCCAGGATTTTTGTTTGGGCGTCACGGAGGAACGCGGCTGACGGAAACAGGCAGCGCATGGAACAAAAACCGGCGCGCGTCAACCGCTTCCCCCGCGTTCGCGGCAGACCATTGGCAAACAAGGACAAAAGAAAAGGAGAACAGACCATGAAAAAAGCTATCGCTTTGATCCTGGCGGCGCTGCTGGCGCTGTCGATGGTATCGGCGCTTGCGGCGGAATACACGGACAAGGAAACCGTGAAGAAGGTCCAGCAGGCCTTGAACGACATGGGCTTTGACTGCGGCACGCCGGACGGCGCGGCGGGCAAGAAGACCAGGGCGGCCATAACGGATTACCAGGCGGTGAACGGCCTGGAGCCGACCGGCATCATCGACGACGCGCTGCTCAGCGCGCTGGGGCTGGCGGAAGCGCCAGCGGAGGACGGCGGCGCTGTCATCGTCGGCGGCACCGGCATCCGCCCGTCCGCCGAAGCCGCCCCGGAGGGCAACGTGTTCACCCAGGGCAACCCGCTGGTACTGTTCGATGAACAGGGCGTGCGGCTGACGCTCACCGGCGAGGTGAAGGAAAGCACCTCCACCGTCAAGCTGAAGGCCGTGTTTGACAACGAAACCGACAGCGACCTCAGCCTGAAGTGGGCGGGCCAGATCAACGGCATTGATTTCAAGGCGAAGTCCATCTCCTTCACCAACGCCGAAGCCGGCCAGTCGAAGGAATTCGATTTGCCCATCTCCTGCGACGATTTCAACCTGTTCGGCTACACCGACCTGGCCTCCATGAAGGTCGAATTCACGGTGCAGACCATCGAGATCACCGGCTCGTCCAGCAGCTCCTCCAGTAGCTCCTCCAGCAGCGGCAGCAGCTCCGCCTCATCGTCCGCCTCGTCCTCCGTCAGCACAAGCAAGGTGACGGGCACTTACGCCACGCTGGCGCCGGTGGAGGTCACCTTCGGCGACCACCAGGAGACCACCGGCGAGCGCCCCTTCGACGAGCTGCCCGACCTGCCCCACCCCTCCAACTTCATATCGGTGAAGGTCACCGGCAATTCCTCTTCGTCCAGCAACGGCAAGGTCACCTCGGCCAGCTACACCTTCGCGCCCAAGGAGAAGGGCGACGACGCCGGCAAGCTGCTGCAAACCTACCTGACGGCGCTGGAGGCGCGCGGCCTGACGACCGCCGAAAAGGACGGCGAGTACCTGGTCAGCAAGGACGGCTTCCCCCTGGCCAAGATCGTCCCCCAGAGCGGCGCGTTCCAGGTGACCCTGATCCTGTAACGCCGCAAGACTGAAACCGCGGCGCGGCAAGCCGTCGGCAAATCAACGAAAGCGAGGAAAACGAAAAATGAAAAGAGTCATGGTGATGATCCTGGCGCTGCTGCTGGCGCTGGGCGGCAGCGTCGCCGCCCTGGCGGAGGACGACAGCGCGCTCATCTTCCGGATGGGCCAACCGCTGCCCCTGTTCGAGCGGGACGGGCTGAGCCTCAGCCTGGCCGGGGACATCGTGATGCTGTCCGCCGGCAGCATGATGGAGCGGGCGGACGTGCGCGACGCCGACGCCTCCGTCGCCCTGACGGCCATCGCCGAAAACACGTCCGACGAGACGCTGTACGTGGAATACGCGGGCAGCGTCAACGGCCTGTCCCTGGGCAGCGCGGGCCACGGCCTGGTGAACCTGCACAAGCTGGAGCCCGGCGACCGCATGGCCACCTACATCGTCTTCAACCGGGAGTGGCTGGGCGGCGCGACCCCGGAAACGCTGGAATCCTGCGACCTCACCTTCCGGGTCTACGAAAAGCCCACAAACAGCAACGACGACAACGTGCTGCTGTACGAACAGCCGGTGGGCGTCATCCGCTTCGACCGGGCGACGGCGGCGGGCAAGACCTTCCGCAAGGGCGACAAGCTGGAAATCCTGAATGAAAACGGCGTGACCGTCACGCTGACCACGGCGGAGGTCTCCAAGGGCGGCCAAATGCTGCTGCTGGGTGGCACCGTCGCCAACGACAGCGACCGGGCCATCCGCCTCACCGACCAGGCACGGGTGAACGGCTGGAGCACCGGCGGCTACGCCAACTCCCTGCTGGCCGCTGTCAAGGATGCCGCCGGAAAGTACACCACCAGCGAGCTCAAATCCATCCCGGCCCATACCACCATGGAGGTGATCCTCCCGGTCACGCTGAATGCCACCTGGACGGACATCCACGCGCCAGCGGCGCTGGAATCCTGCGAGCTGAGCTTCATCGTTTCCGAGGTGGACGCCAGCGGCAGCGCGACGCCCTGGTTCACCGCGCCTACGGGTCGGATCTGGTTCAACCGGACCGCCGAGGCGGCGGAGGCCGACGTCGCTGACGGCGAGGTCTCGCTGGCCGACGCGCTGGCGGACATGGACGCGCTGGCCGACGCGGCCGCCGACGAGATGCCAGCCGGGCCGACGACGCCCAGGCCGAATCGCCCGCGGCGTTCCCGTTGCCCAACGGCGTGCGCTTTGGCGACAGCAGGGAAAACGTGAAGGAAAAGATGTCCGCCGCGGGACAGCCGCTGCACCTGGACGGCGCGCTGCTGATCACCGACAAGTTTGAGATGCTGGGCGTGCCGGACAACGCCGTCGGATATGCCTTCGACGACGACGGCAGGATGAACATGGTGCGCTACGACCTGCCGATGGAAAACGACGTGGACAAGGCCCAGGCGCAGTTCGACGCCGTGCGGGCCGCGCTGATCGGGCTGTACGGCGAGCCCAACGGCGCCGGCGTCAGTCACCCGGACACCATCGGCGCCAACACGGTGACCCAGCTGCAAACCCTCGCCGCGATGGTGGACGGCGCGAAGGTCGTGACCCTGCGCTCCGAGGCCTGGCACCTGGACCAGGGCGATTACGAGGTGCGCATCGACTTCTTCCTGGTCGACAGCAGCAACGCCAAGAAGGGTACCCACGGCGACCTGTTCTACCTGACCCTGGAGGCCTTCGGCGACCTGGACGCCGCCGCGAGCGCGCCTGCCGCCGAAGCCCCGTCCGAGTCCGCCCCGGCCCCCGAGGCCGACCCCACCCCCGAGCCGACCCCCGAACCCGCGCCGAAACCCACGCCGGAACCCGAGCCGGAATATGAGACGCTGAAGGTGGGCAGCAAGGGCGACGCCGTGGTGAAGCTGCAAAAGCAGCTGATCGGGCTGGGCTACCTGACCGGCAGCGCCGACGGCGTCTACGGCAAGGGCACCGCCGGCGCGGTGGAAAAGTTCCAGAAGGCCGAGGGGTTGGCGGTCACCGGCGAAGCCGATTCCAGGACCCAGGCCGCGCTGTACGCCAGGGAGATCCCCTTCATACCGGACGTCGTGGTGGATTCCGTGAAGCTGGGCAGCGCCTACTCCGGCACGCCGGAGGCCTATGTGCGGCTGGTCAACAACGGCAGCGACACCGTGGATCGGGTCGACTTCTACATCAGGGCCTACGACGCCTACGGAAGCCTGATCAAGGGCTACAACAAGTACGAATACTTCAGCTGCTTCTATGACGGCACGCTGAAGCGCGGCGGCAAGACCCCCTCCGACTGGCACTGGACGATGTCTGGCTGGGCGGGCGTTTCCAAGGTCAGCGTCTGCGTCTACAAGTACCACTACAAGGGCGGCAGCAACGTGACCGTCCCCAACGACAAGTGGTACTGGCAGACCTTCGGCTGATGACGCCGCTATGAAAGGAGGATGGCCGTGGACAACCGCATCCGAAGGCGGCTCCGCGGACTGCTGGCTGTGCTGCTGGCCGCCCTGGCGGCGGCAGGCGCGACCGGGCTTTCCGAGGAGGCGCCATCGCCCCAAGAGAGCGCAATGACGGCCTTGGAGGCCGTGCGCCGCATGCCCCGGCTATGCCTCGACGACGCCCGCGCCGCGATGGCCCAGGCCGAGGACGGCGAGGACGGGGCGTTTGCCCAAATGCTCGAACAGCTGGCCGCCTGCCGGGGGGATTACACCTGCCTCAGCGCCAGCAACCCCGGGAAGGTCTACACCACCGGCCTCGACTTCTACCTGGTGTACGGGGCCCCCTGGTGCAGCGTGACCAGCACCGCCTTCATGGGCACCATCGACGACGCGCCGGTGCTGGCTACGGGCGACGGGGACAGCCCGTTCCGCGTCGAGCCCTCCGGGCAGACCGTCGGCGGCGGCGCGCAGCAATTTACCGTGGACATCGCGCCGTCCGCCGTGCGCCTGCGCTGGGCCGACGACATCGACTACCGCTTCGAGCGGCAGGACGCCGACGCCGTACCCGAGAGCGCCGAAGCGCTGTTCATGAAGGATTCCGCCATGGAGACCGTCCGCGCGCTGGTGGCCGCCACCGCGGGCGACCAGCAGGTGCACTACGCCTACGACGACAGCACCCGCCTGCTGCGGGTGTACGTGGAGATCCCTGGCATCCGGGAGAAGCTGATTCGCTACGGCGCGGCCAGCGAGGACCTCCGCCGGGCCTGGAACGGGGCCGTGTCCATGCTGGTCGAGCTTTACGGCAAGCTGGACACCGTGCTTCAAATCTCAACCAAAGACCTGCACCACTTCCCCTACCTGACCGCAAGCTGCGAGCTCTGTGCCGTGGACGCGGTGACGGACGACGACGTCTACTATCCCGACGACATCCTGCTGATTCTCTCGGACGGCATGACCCGATACGACATACTCACCGAGATCATGCGGTATTCCTGACAACCTATCTCTTCCCTGCGCCGCCCTTCCGGGCGGCGCATTCATTGTATTTCCGGTCATTTTCGTCCACTTTCCCCCAAACCGTTGAATTGCGTCCCCGAACGGACTATAATATTCATCGAACATATATTCGATTGTTTTGGGGGTGAGGGCGTGTACGAATCGCTATACGCGCAGAACAAGGGGCTGTTGATCGTGCTGGCGCGGTACTATGCCAGGGCCTGCGAATTGGATCGGGCGGTTTCCGAGGAGGACCTGATCCAGGCGGGATTCCTAGCGCTGGTGCGGGCGAAGCGGACCTATGACCCCTCGGGCGGGCGCTCCTGGGCCAGCTGGGCGGTCTGGCACATCCGCCGGGAATATGAAAGCGCCCTCTGCCTGCGGGCAGGGACGCGGATACAGGCCCACAGCGGGGCCGACACGCTTGACCGCAACGTAAACGACGACGACGGCGCCCCGGCGACGCTCGGCGAGCTGCTGCCCGACGAAAGCCTGCCGGACGCGGATGCCGGGCTGTTGCTGGAGGAGCTGCGAAGGGACGTGCGCGCCGCCGTGGCGCGGCTGGAGGACGGCAGAGAGCGCCGCGCCGTGCAGCTGTGCCAGCTGGAGGCGCGCAGCAACCGGGATGCCGCCCGGGCCATGGGCGTGAGCCGCCGACAGATCCGGCAGCTGAACCACCGAGCCCGCGAGCACCTGTCCCGGGACTGGCGGCTGCGCAGGCTCATCGACCTGGACGACCGCACCCGCTTCCACGCCCACAAGGGCGTCGCCGCCTTCAACCGCGACTGGACCAGCGTCACCGAAGGCGCGGCCCTGTGGCGGATCGGGGAGAGGGAAAAAAACTGATTTGTCGCCTTGCGACAAATCAGTTTTTTTAGGGGTTAGGTTTTAGGGGATAGGGGTTAGGGGTGGTGCCCTAAAGGACTATCTTCACGTCGCAAATCCCTTAACGCTTCGCTAGGCCTTCGGCCACGGGATTTGTCTTGATTCAATGGAAACGGCAGGAGTTTCAACGTTTTTCGGTCCTTTAATCAAAAGAAATCCGTAAGGATTTCTACCTTCCCTAACCCCTAAAACCTAACCCCTAACCCCTCAATTCTGCTCCTGTTCCCGCTGCACGTCCGGGAAGGCGGAGTACATCGGCTTCTCGCGGGAGCCGTGGAAGGTGCGGTCGATGTAGTTCTTCGTGATCTTCGCCACCACGCCGGACAGGGCGATGACGCCGATCAGGTTGGGGATCATCATCAGGCCGTTGAAGGTGTCGGCCAGGTCCCAGGCCAGGTTGTCCCCCATCACCGCGCCGCCGAACACCAGCAGCACGAAGATGATCCTGTAGGGAATGGTATTTCGCTCGCCCAGCAGGTACTCCGCGGCCTTGGTGCCGTAGTGGCTCCAGCCCAGCACGGTGGAGAAGGCGAACAGCATGATCGATATGGCGATGAAGGCCGAGCCGATCCAGCCGAAGCGGATCGCGAACACGGTGGACACCAGGTTGGCCTTGGTCAGCGCCACGCCGTTGTATTCGGCCACGGTGACGCCGGTCTTCAGGTCCACCAGGCCCGAGGACAGCACTGAGAAGGCGGTCATCGTGCAGACCACGATGGTGTCCGCGAACACCTCGAAGATGCCCCACATGCCCTGCTTGACGGGCTCCTTGACGTTGGAGTTGGAGTGGACCATGACCGAGGAGCCCAGACCGGCCTCGTTGGAGAACACGCCGCGCTTCATGCCCTGCTCGATGGCCAGCTTGATGCCGTAGCCCACCACGCCGCCGGCGGCGGCCTTCGCGGCGAAGGCGCCCCGGAAGATGGCGGAGAACACCGCGCCGATCTGGCCGATGTTGGTGAAGAAGATCACGATGGAGCCCAGCATGTACAGTATCACCATGAAGGGCACGATCTTCTCGGTGACGGCGGCGATGCGCTTCAGGCCGCCCACCACCACCAGGCCCACCATGACCATCACGAACACGCCGGTTACCCAGGTGGGCACGCCGAAGGCGGTCTGCATGTTGCCGGAGATGGAGTTGACCTGGGTCATGTTGCCGATGCCGAAGGAGGCCAGCAGGCAGAACAGGCTGAACAGCCAGGCCAGCACCTTACCGATGCCCGCGCAACCCTTATAGCTGCCCAGGCCGTCCCGCAGGTAGTACATCGCGCCGCCGGACCACTCGCCGTGGGAGTTCTTGCGCCGGTAGAAGATGCCCAGCACGTTCTCGGAATAGTTGGTCATCATGCCGAAGAAGGCGATCACCCACATCCAGAACACCGCGCCGGGGCCGCCCACCATGATCGCGCCGGCCACGCCCACGATGTTGCCGGTGCCCACCGTGGCCGCCAGCGCCGTGCACAGCGACTGGAACTGGGAGATGCTCTTGTCCTCGGTGTGGCCGGTGACGTGCTTGTCGTGGAACACCGCGCCGATGGTCTTGCTCATCCAGTGCTTGATGTGGGTCAGCTGGAACACCTTCGTCAGGGCCGTCATCAGCACGCCCACAAAAGCCAGCAGGATCAGCGCCGGCACGCCCCAGACCACGCCGTTCACGGCGTCGTTGACCTTCGCCACGCCGTCCAGGAAGCCCCCGGAGGCCGCCTCGGCCCCGGCCAGCGCGGTCAGGCTGCACAATAGCAGCAGCGCCAGCGACAGTACGGCCAATCTCTTCATGGAAAATCCCCCTTTTGCATCGGCTTTATGCCATTTTCATTGATAGCACTTTATCAGGCTATCAAAATGAATTATGAAGCCATTATAAATGCATATTTTATACGTGTCAACAAAAAATCGCGCTTAAAGCGCGATTTTAACAACATAATAATGCAAATTATGTGATTCGCTTCACTTATGATACGGCTCCCCGGTGCGGATGCGCTCGGCGCGGTACAGCTGCTCCAGCAGGATCACCCGCATCAGCCCGTGGGGAAAGGTGAGGTTGGAGAAGGACAGCCGGGCGTCAGCCCTGGCCAGCACCGCGTCGCAGAGGCCGTTGCTGCCCCCGATGACGAACACGTTGCGCCGCCCGTCGCCGCTCCACGCAGCCAGCTGCTTCGACAGGGCCACCGAATCCGGGGCTTCGGCCCGAATGCACAGGCAGATCACCCGGTCCGTGGGACGGATGTGCCTGAGCAGGGCCTGGCCCTCCCGCTCCATGCCCTGGCGGATCAGGGCCTCGCTGGGCCGGTCCGGGTCCTTCACGTCGTCCACGGCCACGACCTCGTACTTGCCGTAGCGGGACAGGCGCTTCAGGTATTCCTCGCAGCCCTGCCGCTGCCACTTTTCCTTCAGCCTGCCCACGCAGAGTATCACGCCGTTCATGCCGCGCCCCCCTGCATCGTGAGGATCAGCAGGATCACCATTGAGGCGACCATCGCCAGCACTGCGGCCAGCAGCATGGCCCTCTCCCGCCCCTCCAGGGGGCGGCGTATGCGGGGAATGGCCACGATGCCCGCATGCCGGGCCCGCAGCCGCAGCGTCATCATCGTCATAGCCATCATCGCGGCGATCATCACCGCCTGCACGGCCAGCGAAAATATGGCCGCGGCATCGATGGCCACGTCCCCGCCCGACTGCCCTGCGGCCAGGTAGGGGATCACCAGGCAGGCCGTGTTGTACACGGTGTGGTAGACCATGGCGGCATACACGGAATCCAGCGCGAAGGCCAGGAACCCGGCCACCGCCCCCACCAGCAAGTAGGCGGGGACGCCGTAGAGGTTGCCGTGGAGCAGCGCGAACAGCACCGCCGTCACGCCGATGGCGTAGCGGGTGCCCCGGCTCTCCCAGGCGGACAGCACGAAGCCCCGGAACAGCAGCTCCTCGCAGACGGCGGGCACCGCGGCCAGCGAGAGCACCGACGCGATCAGCTCCCGCTCGTTCCCGGGCACGGGCACCCCGCCCAGACTCCGCAGGCCCAGCGCGTCCAGCCCGGCGGCCCAGGCCGCGGAGATCAGGCTGGCCACGTAGACGCTCAGCAGCCCCAGCAGCGCCGCCGACAGCGTGGGCATAAGCGGCGGGGCGTTCAGCCGCATGCCCGCGCCCAGCCCCGGCCTGCGCCGCATGTACAGCCCCACCGGCAGCACCGTGAAGGGCAGGTAGTACAGCGCGTTGATCAGGGCCGCGCCGGCGTTCGGCAGCAGCAGCTCCAGCAGCGTGGAGACCCACAGCCCGATGGCCGCAAGCAGCACAAACCCGCTCGCCGCAAACAGCGTCGGGCGGGGCGTGGATTCGATTTTGGCGTAGATGGGATCCTGCATGGTTTTGATTTTATTGGCGGGGACAGTCCCCCGCCATATCTTAAACGTTGAACCTGAACAGCGTCACGTCGCCGTCCTTCATCACGTACTCCTTGCCCTCGCTGCGCACCAGGCCCTTTTCCTTGCAGGCGTTCATGCTGCCCTCGCGGATCAGGTCGTCGTAGGCGACGATCTCGGCCCGGATGAAGCCCCGCTCGAAATCGGTGTGGATCTTGCCGGCGGCCTGGGGGGCCTTGGTGCCGTTCACGATGGTCCAGGCGCGAACCTCCTTGGGCCCGGCGGTCAGGAAGGAAATCAGGCCCAGCAGCCTGTAGCCCAGCACCACCAGCCGGTCCAGGCCGGACACGCCGATGCCCATGTCCTCCAGGAACAGAGCCTTCTCGTCCGGCTCCATCTGGGAGATCTCCTCCTCCGCGGACGCGCAGATGACCAGCACCTCCGCGCCCTCGCTGTCGGCGATCTGACGCACAGGCTTCACCAGGGGCAGGGCGGCCTCGTCCTTGCCCAGGTCCTCCTCGCCGATGTTGGCGGCGTAGATCACCTTCTTGCTCGTCAGCAGGAACCAGTCTCGCACCACGGCCTGCTGGTCCTTGTCCAGGGGGCAGGTGCGGGCGGGCTTGCCTGCGTTCAGGTGCTCCAGCAGCAGCTTGCCGGCCTCGGCCTCCACGGCGAACTTCTTCTCGCCCTTCTTCATCATCGCGGCAGCCTTCTCGGTGCGCTTGGTGACGGTCTCGATGTCGGCCAGGATCAGCTCGGTGTTGATGACGTCGATGTCCCGGGCCGGGTCCACGCTGCCGTCCACGTGGATCACGTTGTCGTCCTCGAAGCAGCGCACCACGTGCACGATGGCGTCCACCTCGCGGATGTGGCTGAGGAACTTGTTGCCCAGACCCTCGCCCCGGCTGGCGCCCTTCACCAGTCCGGCGATATCCACGAATTCCAGCGTGGCGGGGGTGTACTTCTCAGGGTGGTACATCTCGGCCAGCACGTCCAGCCGGTGGTCGGGCACGGCCACCACGCCGGTGTTCGGCTCGATGGTGCAGAAGGGATAGTTCGCCGCCTGCGCCCCGGCGCAGGTGATGGCGTTGAACAGCGTACTCTTGCCCACGTTCGGCAGGCCAACGACGCCTAACTTCATTTTTCTTCACATCTCCTTGTTTTCAGGGGTTTTCGGGCTTGTGCCCGTCCGTCTAATTCTTTCTTTGGCAAATACCCCTGCCAGTTACTTTTCCTTTGAGATTTTTTTCCACTTTGAACGCCTTTCCGTTGGGTGGAAATGCGCCCAATGCAACAAATATATTATAGCAGATGGGCTCTTTTTTCACAATAGCCGATGTGTAATCAGATGACTAATTTATCGCTGATGCACTGCTCAAACGCTTTGCGTTTGGCCAGTTTTTTGTTCCGACGTTGAGGATGACCATCTGTAATCCCCGGATCGGGCCCTTCAGGCAGTCAGATAGGTATCGATCTGGTGGTACACCATGCCTGCGCCGGTCAAGACCTTTCTGGAGCGCCGGCCGGATTGGCAGGGCAAGCGGCTTTTTGTCCGCACAAATGATTTGATAGAACCACGGCCTTGTGTCAGTAATCGCCAGGATCCGGTCGATCACCTCGCGCATCGTGTTCGTCTCTCCTCTTGGTCAGGATAACGGATATCTATAACCAGTTCCCGTATCGAGACATAGCAAGGGCTGCTGGTTGTTCTGCTTCAGCGCCTTCTGCTGGAACTCGGAAAGCTCAAACTTCGCGTTGTGGATCTGGGCATAGTACTTGCCGTTTTCCAGCAGCAGCTTGGAGCCGTCGAAGAAGTTCATCACCGGCATGCCGATAAACCCGGCCACAAACAGATTGACGGGCTTATTGTACAGGTCCTGGGGCGCGCCGATCTGATTGACATAGCCGTCCTTCATGATGACGATGCGGTCGCCTAAGGTCATGGCCTCGGTCTGGTCATGGGTGACGTACATGAAGGTGGTGTTGATGCTGGAACGCAGCTTGATGATCTCAGCGCGCATCTGGTTGCGCAGCTTGGCATCCAGGTTGGAGAGGGGCTCGTCCATCAAGAACACCTTGGGGTCGCGGACCATGGCGCGACCGATGGCCACGCGCTGCCGCTGGCCGCCGGACAGGGCCTTGGGCTTGCGCTTCAGGTACTGGGTGATGTCCAACACCTGAGCATGATGCGGGTTGAAATATACGCTATCAGGGCGAAGCCGAACATCAGCCACAGGAACGCCCACAGCGGCAGGTATTGCAGAAAGAGATAGGTGGCCGCAAGCGGCAGCACGTGCCAGGCGAGGCACAGCAGCATCCAATGGGGCTTGCTGAACGCGAAGAACAGCGCGTCCCTGAGAAGCTCTTTGATGCCGCCATTGAAGGCCACGATCACCGGGAACAGGTACATCGCAAGGATCCCCTCCAGCACCATCAAGGCCGCCAGCACATATCGGAACATCGCAACCGGACCTGTGAACTGCCGGTACCAGCTGATTTCCAGCAGCTGGTACAGGACGAGCAGCACCAGCGCGACGAAGCAGATCGTCGCCTTGACGAAGTTCTCCCTGAAGCCCTTCCAGAACATGGCAGTCACCTTGAAGTGCCTGTCGCCGCGCTGGATTTTCATCAGCGTATAGTTCATCGCGGAAAGGCTCGCCCCGATGGTGATGACCGGAATGCTGAACAGCACAAACAGCAGGTTGGTGACGACCACGACGTACAGGCGGTTCAAAAAGCGTCCAAAGGCGCTCTCCTCGCCGAAGAGCCTGAGCAGAAACCGCATGACCGTCACCCCGCTTTCGCTTCATCTATTGGAACAGGTAATCCAGAAACACGATCACCTGGTCTGGCCGCTGGGTATAAGCGTTGACGCCCAGCACCGCGCCGTTGGGATAGGCGCTGTATTCGCCGACCAGCGCCGTGCCGGACAGGTCGATGCCGATGGGCACGGGCCGATCGCTGTAGCTCTCATCCAGCGGCATGCAGTAGACGAATCGCGCCGAATACTTCTCCTTCAGGGCATCGTTGGTATTCAGATCCATCAGGCGGCCCGTTTCCCCAATGGCGATCACGTCTTCGGCCTCCGCGACCCAAATGTCGTCCACCTTGCCGTCCAGCATCGAGATCAGCTTCTCGTAGTAGGTGTTGCCCGTGGCACGCCCGGAGGGCTTGCAGTAGTTGGCGCATTCCAGCTCCACAACGCCCTGCTTCAGATCAAACCCGGCATAGCCCACAAAGCCGTTGTAAAACGCGGAACTCTGACCCAACCGGGCATAAGTATTGGAGAGGATGCCATAGAAGTGGATGTCCCCCGGCACGGTGAAGTAGTTCCACAGCGCGTAGGCGATGAAGCACACCGCGAAGCCGATGCCGATGATCCACAGCCTGTAATACTGCCAGATGTATTTGAGCCTGTCCCTTGGGCCGTAGCCCTTTAGCTTCTCCCGCTCGTCCCGATACCACTGCGGCAGCGTGCGCATAGGTGTCCTCGCCGCCGTCGATGACGTTGACCCGGATCTCGTAGGTGCCGGCCTCCGCGCCCTTTTCCAGCACGACCGTCTTGCCGTCCGCGCCTTCCTTCAGGTACTTGCGCAGGCGCTCGTCCGTGCCGGAGAAATCGAACTGCACATTGTCCGGGTGCGCGGGGGTATCGACCGTCAGCACGGTCACATCCCCGTTTGCAAGGTCGCTCAGCGCCACCGCCTCCAGCGCCTCCACTTTGGATTCGGCAGGCAGGATGGTGAATGTCGCCGTCGTGTAGCCGACGTAGTCGCCCCGGCCGAACAGCTTGAGCTCCTGTGTACCGGCCTTCAGCATCTCCTGGGCGACCCGCTCGTAATCCTCGTCGGCCACCAGTTCCTTGTCGCCGAGCTTCACGGTGACCTCCGGCATCTGGAGCCTGCGGTTGAACACCGCGTCCGGCACGGTGATCCGGGCGGCCTCGATGCTGTAGGTCACGTTCCCCGCCGCCGACGCCTCCCTGGCGGCCTGTATCGCGGTGCTGATGTCATGGCCCTGGCCGTACAGGTCGACCAGCATCGTGACAGGCGTCAATTGGGTGTCCGCCAGGTCCTTGATGTCCGCCATCGGGGTCATGACCAGCTTCATGCCGCCATCCCCGTCGCGCTGCTCGGGCAGCGCAAAGGGGTCGCTGATTTCCGTGAACAGCTCGATGGAATAGCCAAAGACATTGGCGGGCAGCAGCGCGGCGGTCTGGATCGTCGCGCCGTAGAACGCGCTGTTGTTCAGGGAGATCAACGGGTTAAAGCGCTCCGCAGACTGGAAGCCCTTGAAATGGCCGTTTCCATAGATCAGATAGCCGTCCTCCCGCCAATCGGACCCGTCCGGCCTCGGCTCCGCGAAGTGGACGATGACCGGGATCCTAAGATCCTGCGCCTTGCCCAGATCCACCTCGTCGACGCTGATGACGTGGCCGATGCCGTCGCTGTCCAGGATCTCGTACCAGCGATCGACGGTGGTCGGCAATTCATACGCGCAGTCCGTCCCCGCGAAGAGGCTGCGCACGCCGGAGCCGAGATCCGCGCCCCAGCTCAGGTAGTTCACGATCTCCTCCTGCACGGGATTGCCGTGGACCTTGGCGATGTCGACGGTATCCGGCAGGCCCAGGAACATCTTGAAGAATTCCCACTCCTCATCGCCTTCGTCGCCGGCAAGCTCGAAGCCGAGCCGCGTATAGACGTCCCTGACTAGGTTCAGCGGCACGGGGGTCGTGACGCGATAGGCGTCCTCGACGCCGTCGCCGGTGCGGTCCACCCCGACCGCCGTGGCCTTCTCGCCCTGGACCACCTGGCTCGACTGCTGGGCCGTCAGCAGCGCCAGCCAGGTCTCGGTATCCACGTCGGAGTACTTGTTCAGCAGGTCGATGATCGTGCTGATATAGATGTCCCAGTCGGAGGCGGACAAGCCGGTAATATCCGCCGTGAGGCCGAACTGCTCCTGGTACCTGTAGATCTCGCCGTAATCCCTGTCCCTGGCTTCCTTCCACAGGATCAGGTCGTACCGCTGGGCCGGGTACCTCTGCGCGGCATAGTTGATGAAGCCGAGCAGGGTCTGCGGATCGGACATCAGGGTCCTTTCGATGTCCGAGGGCATGTCTGTGAGCAGCGTCATCCTGCCGTGGCCGTTCACCGCGTTTTCAGCGTTCCGGCCGGAGCAGAGCCATAGCTGGTTCTCCTGGTTGGCACTGACGGATTCCGCGCCCTCCAGGTACTCAGGCTCAGTCTTCCAGGACTTGGTGCCGCCGGTCATTAGTCGAAATAAATGGTTCATGGCGCGGGGAAACGGCGCGAACAGCAATTGTGCTGAATAAAAAGAAAAAGCCGCTTTCGCGACTTTTCTCAGCACCGCCACGGGGACTCGAACCCCGGTTTTCGCCGTGAGAGGGCGACGTCTTAACCGCTTGACCATGGCGGCATGGATGGCTGCCGAACCTGGATTCGAACCAGGACTAAATGAGTCAGAGTCATTCGTGCTACCTTTACACAATTCGGCATCGTCTGCCGGACACGACGTGCCCGACCGACAAGTGATATTATAGTGCCCAATGGACAAAAAGTCAAGTGGATTTTCCTGAATTCATCTGCTTTTTACGTTGTCAGCTTTTATCCGATTAAATGTTCGTTAACGGGCACAATTTACTTGCAACCTTCATGTTCAGACGTTATGCTAATAATCGAAGGGGATTTGCTTCCCGGAATATGTCAGATGAGTGAGGAGACGGAACCTATGAAAGCCGTGAATATCAAGCTGAGCCTGGCGGAAAACGTCAAGACCTTCGTCAATATTGCCAACCGCTATCCCTACGACATCGACCTGCGCGTAGGCCGCCACGTCGTGGATGGCAAGTCCATTCTGGGTATCTTCAGTCTGGATCTCTCCAAGCCAATCACCCTCGAGGTTTACGCCGACCACTGTGACGACTTGATGGAAGAGCTGAAGCCCTTCATCATCGGGTAAGTATCATATATAACGCCGTCGCACCGCGACGGCGTTTTTTTGTCAATGGTGAACGGAGAGACAAATTCTGATTTGTCGGGCTATGAAAGGGGGGCACCAAGCTGCTTTTTTAGCTTCCCCACCGCAGTGGGGAAGTGGCCCGAAGGGCCGATAGGGCTCCCCTTTCCTTCAGCTCGACAAATCAGTATTTATGTTTCCCATCATCCCCTCTTTCCCTGAACCCATAAGTCTTCATAATCGCATCCAAATCCGCATACAGCGCGCAAGGCGCCGCGTCGCAGCGCTGCTTTATTCCAAACACCAGCCAATCCATCGTAACCCCCAACTCGGCGCTCAACCGCGCCACAGTCTCCAGCGAGGGCACCTTCTCCGCCCGTTCGATATGGCCGACGAAGGAGCCTGTCACGCCTATGAGCTTGGCAAGCTGATTCTGAGTCATACCCAATGCTTGACGGCACTGTCTAATACGCCGGCCTATGGACGTATATTCAATATATTCGCATTGACTCAATTCATCTAAGCCCCCTTATATTTGGAATTCCTAAATTTATTATATTTGGATATTCCAAATATTGCAAGGGCATATCATCCTATAATTTTATTATTAGGGGATGATATTCTGAATACCAGAAAGCAGGAGCTTGGAGACCGAAACATCATCGGTGCTCGCGTGACAGAAGCCAGAAAACGCCAAGGCATGAAGCAGATCGAGCTTCTTGCCAAAATTCAGCTTTTGGGCGTGGATATGAGCGTTCCTGCGTTATCCCTGTTAGAAGGGCAAAAGCGATCTGCATCGGATATCGAACTCTGCGCAATCGCCGATGTGCTCAACGTATCCGTCGATTGGCTATTGGGAAGGGAATAATTTGTGTCATAGTGACACGGGGACGGTTCTCTTGACAACTTAAAGCTGTCAAGAGAACCGTCCCCATGACACTGGAATCTGATCGTTATTTACTGACCTTGTATTTCTGGTTTCGACTGTTCGGCTTATCCGGCAGCGTCATCTCGATCAAGCCTGCCTCCAGGGCGGGCTTGAGGTAGTTTTGGCGGAAGGACACCCGGCTTTTGAGCCCCAGACGCGCCATGATCTCAAGGCTGGATAAAGTGTCACTTCCCAGGGCAGCCATCAACTTGCGAACCTGGGGCGAGACCTCGGGCGGTATTGCCGGTGTTGAGTTCCGTATCTCGGCCAGCGCCTCGCGAATGGCCGTCAGCAGGAACAGGATCACGGGGTCGGCGTAGCCCAGGCTGTCTGCCTCCCGGAGGACGGCGTAATAGGCCTGCTGGTGCTCGCGGATCAGGGTTTCCACAGGCAACCACGCGAACAGCGCGCGCCATCGGGAAAGAATCAGCGTCTGCCACATACGGCCCATACGCCCGTTCCCGTCAGCGAAGGGGTGTATGAATTCGAACTCATAGTGAAAGACGCAGCTTTTGATCAGCACATGGGTGGGGTCATCCCGCACCCAATTGAGAAGCTCGGCCACCTGTCCGGGAACGAATTCGGCAGGCGGGGCCATATGGATCAGTCGTTCCCCGTCAAAGACCCCTACCGGCCCGCTGCGAAAGCGTCCGCACGCCTCTACGAGATCATGCATGAGCATGCCGTGCGCCGAAAGCAGATCTTTTATACTCCAGGGATCGAAATCCAACAGCTTTTCATAGGCCTCATAGGCTTTTTTCACCTCGCGGATCTCCCCGGGCAGGCCAAGGATGCGCTTCCCATTGATGATGGCCGTAACCTGATCCAGCGACAGCGTATTGTTTTCTATGGCCAGCGTTGCCTGGATTGTACGAATGCGATTGTCCCTTCTCAGCCTCGGATTCGCACTCAGATGATCCCATGCCGTGATGCTGCCGACCATTTCACTGATTTCCGAAACCAACGCGACCATCTCGGCAGTCACGTGAAAAGGTGGAATATATCGATCAGACATTTTTCCTCCAAAACATCTTGGTTGTTTATCTTGTTCTATTTTAGCATACAAGATTCCTGTAAACAATATGTCGACAAAAAAAGAGAGCCACTCATGCGAATGACTCTCAGTGAGATCCGGCGACGACCTACCCTACCGGGCCGTTTCCAGCCAAGTACTATCAGCGTGCTGAGGCTTAACTTCTGTGTTCGGGATGGGAACA
>CACWZI010000050.1 GCA_902765305.1 uncultured Eubacteriales bacterium | reverse complement strand
CTTCCATTATACCAGGTTTTTGGGTCTCATGCTATTTTTCTTTCGTTATCCCTTACTCTATCGCGGTTTTCACCGCTTTGGAGTGTGGGAAGTTTGAATTCTGATTTGTCGCGAAGCGACAAATCAGAATTTGAGGGGTTAGGGGTTAGGTTTTAGGGGTTAGGGAAGGAGGAAATCCTTGCGGATTTCTTTTTATCAAAGAACTGAGAAATGTTAGAATCACTGCTGTTTCCTTAATTCAAAACAAATCCCGGAGGGATTTGAACCATCCCTAACCCCTAACCCCTAAAACCTAACCCCTAAAACCTAACCCCTAAAACCTAACCCCTAAATTCTGATTCATCGAGCAAAGCTCGATAAATCAGAAGTTGAATGTGACTGATCCGTCTGGCAATTCATGCGTTCGCCGTGGGTCTTCCCCAGTTTTCCCTTGCGTCCCCGGCCAATCTGATTTATAATAGGGTATATCAAGATTGACGGAGGCAGGCATGCCGGACACAAGATTCAGCTGGCGCGCGCTGCGCGAGCATTTGCGAAAATACCTGTGGCTCTACCTGCTGGGCATCGCGCTGGGCCTGCTGGGGGCAGAGCTGCTTTGGACCATGACGCGGCCCCGGATCCCCAACACGGCCAGCGTGAATATCTACCTGGCGGCGGGGTATTCCAACCCCGAGCCCCTGGAAGCCCTCGCCCCGGACATACTCTCTCGGGTGCAGGCCGACGACCCGACCATCCAACAGGTGGCCTTTGAGAGCATGCTGTACAACGACCAGGTGTATACCAGCAGCATGCTGCTGGTCACCCGCCTGGCCGTGGGCGAATGCGACGCCTTCCTGGCCAGCGCGGAGGCCATGGAGGCGCTGGTCACCTCCGACGCCCTGACGCCGCTGGACGACGCCCTGGCGTCGGGCTGGATGGGCCAATTCGGCCTGGAGCCCTACGTGGTCACCACCGAGGACGAGGAGGGCGGCGAAAGACGCACCTGGACCGCGGGGCTGCGGCTGGACGGCCTGGACGCGCTGGCGCAGATGGGCGCCTTTGACAACCGAGGGGCGTTCCTGTGCGTCACCGGCAGCGGCAGCAACGAGGCGGCCGCCATGAAGGCCCTGGAGTATCTGGTCGGCGACCTGACGGAGGCAAGCCATGCTTAAGCAGAGCGTGCGTAACCGACAGCCCACCGCCCTGCAGGGGGTGGGGCTGATCCTGCTGATCGCGCTGGCCGTGTTCGCCGGCTCGGCGTTCTTCACACTGATGCAGAAGCGCATCGGCGTGCTGTCCTCGGCGCTGTTCATCGCCTACGGCTGCGCCATCGCCTGGTTCCTGCTGAACTGGTACGCCCTGAGCTTCGTCTACACCGCCACCGACGACGTGCTGCGCATCTGCCGCGCCTACGGCAAGCGGGAGCGCTTCGCCGCCGACATCTGGCTGAATCGGGTGGAGGCCTGGGGCACGCCCGAGGCCATGAAGCAGCGCTACCCCCAGGCGAAGGTGTTGAACGCCACGCGCTCCCAATGCGAATTCGAGCCGCTGGCCCTGGTCTACCGGGACAGCGACGCCCTCAACATCGCCGTGATCCAGCCCGACGACGCCATGCGGGCGCACCTGCTGGGCGCCATACGCAAGGCGACGGGGAAGTGATCCCATAAGAACGGCCGGCGCAAAAATGCATTTTTGCGCCGGCCGTCTTACTTTATTCCACTCCGCAGATTTCGTCGATCTTCCGAAGCTCCTCCTCGGTAAATGCGCAATTCTGCGCCGCCTTCACGTTGTCCAGGAGCTGCGACGGCCTGGACGCGCCGATCAGCACCGAGCAGACGTCGCCGTCCTTCAGTATCCAGGCCAGGGCCATCTCGGCCAGGGTCTGGCCCCGCTCGCCTGCGATGGCGTTCAGGGCGCGGATCTGGGAAAGGCGCGCCTCGGTCAGGCTGTCGGCCTTCAGGAAGCGCCCGTCCCGGCCGATGCGGCTGTCCGCGGGGATGCCGTTCAGGTAGCGGTCCGTCAGCAGGCCCTGGGCCAGCGGGCTGAAGGCGATGATGCCCATGCCGTTCTCCCGGCACCAGGCCTTCACGCCGTCCTGCTCGATGGTGCGGTCGAATATGGAATAGCGCCGCTGGTTCACGATCAGCGGGCAGTGCAGCCCGCGCATGATCTCCACCGCCCGGGCAGTCTGTTCCCGGTCGTAGTTGGAAATGGCCGCGTACAGCGCCCGACCGCTCTTGACGATGAAATCCAGCGCCTCCATGGTCTCCTCCAGCGGGGTCTCCGGGTCCATGCGATGGTGGTAGAACACGTCCACATAGTCCAGCCCCAGCCGCTTCAGGCTCTGGTCACAGCTGGCCACCAGGTACTTCCGGCTGCCCCAGTTGCCGTAGGGGCCGTCCCACATGTCGTAGCCCGCCTTCGTGGCGATCACCAGCTCGTCCCGGTAGGGCCTGAAGTCCTCCCGGAGGATGCGGCCCGCGTTGATCTCGGCGCTGCCGGGGAGGGGGCCGTAGTTGTTGGCCAGGTCGAACTGGGTGATGCCGTGGTCGAAGGCCGTGCGGCACATGGCCTTCATGTTGTCATAGTCGCCGTTCGAGCCGAAGTTGTGCCAGAAGCCCAGCGAGACCGCCGGGAACTTCAGGCCGCTTTGGCCCACTCGGTTATACTGCATGGTTTCGTAGCGCCCTTCGTCGGCCCGGTACACATTTGCGATATCCGCCATGGGTATTGCCCTCCCTGTGATGATTCCTTTGCGTTTTACAGCAGCATCGCCGCCGCGTCGGCGATGATTTGGGCGTGATCGAATGCCAATCTTCCGCCCTCGGGCAGCGCCACCGTGGAGGGTCCGCCCGCCGTCAGGCGCACGTCGAACCAGCCGGCCTCCGCCGCGTCGTCGTCGGCCACGGCATCCAGCCGGGCCTCCACCCGGGTCCCATAGGCGGCGGACACGGTCCAGCCCCGGGGGTCGCGCCCCGGCGCGCTGTAGATGCCCACCAGCCTGAGCGCCAGGCCGGAAAGCCCGGTCTCCTCCTGAAGCTCCCGGGCCGCGGTGGATTCGATCCTCTCCCCCTCGTCCGCAAAGCCCCCCGGCAGCGCCCAGCACCCCAGGTACGGGTGCCCGCCCCGGCGGATCAGCAGCAGCTTCCATCCCGCCCCCGCCCGGGCAAATATGCAGATATCCGCCGTCAGCGCCGGCTTGGGATAGTTCTTTTTGCGGTAGGCCGCGATGGCCTCCGCCTCGGTCATGCCGCGCTTGTCTCTGAGTTCGGTCATGTGGCTCTCTCCTTTTGTGTTGGATGGCAAATTCTGATTTATCGAGCTTTGCTCGATAAATCAGAATTAAGGGATTAGGTTTTAGGGGATAGGGGTTAGGGGAGGTGCAAATCCCTACGGGATTTGTTTGATTTTATTGACACTACGGGGGTTCTGGGCTTTCGCAAATCCTTTGAATAAAAAGAAATCCGCAGGATTTCCTCCTCCCCTAACCCCTAAAACCTAACCCCTAACCCCTCAAATTCTGATTTGTCGCTCCGCGACAAATCAGAATTTGCCCTCCCTCGTAAGCACCCCGCTGAATCGGGGCACCTTGAATCGATTGATGAACAGCTCGCACTTGCACATAAATATATAGAAGATGTTCCGCCCGCAGCCGGAAAGGCCCTCGTAATTGGCCTGGCCCTTGGAGATGATCAGGTCCGCGGCGTCCACCTCGGCCAGGGCCTCGGCGGAGATGCGGGTCAGCACCGCGCCGGGCAGGTCGCAGCCGTTGCCCAGCACCCGCTGGGCCACCGCGCCCATGCCCACCTGTTCGGCGTCCTCCACGGTGGCGTCGTTCACCACCGGCGCGCCCCGCACGATCACGGCGACCTCCAGCGCTGGGTTCATCTGCCGCAGGGTCCTCAGCAGCACCTTGTCGGTGACGATCTCCCCGCAGTTGTCGGTAAACAGCGCAACCCGGCGGGCGGCGCGCGCCTGGCCCCTCAGGGCCTCCAGCGCCGCCGGGTCCACCGCCATGGCGTCCACCGCACAAAGCCGCCTGCGCAGCTCGCCCTCGTCGATCTCCCCCAGGGCCGCAAAGTCGATGTAATTGCCCACCATGGCGTACTGCACCGCCCGCATGAGCGGGTCCGGCGCGGCGTCCACGTCCGCCTGGATCGACGGCTCCAGCGCCAGCATCAGGGCGTTGAAGCGGCGCTTGACGCCCGTATAGTCCCGCTCCGGGCTGAACAGCTCCCGGTAGATGGCGCTGATGTCGGCATTCACCTCCGGCGAGCTGTACCCCCGCCCGTTCTCGATGACCGAGCGCACCCGCCGCCGGTATTCCGAAACGGCCTCAGGGTCGGCCCCCGCCGGATAATTGTCCAGCTTCCTGCGCAGCAGGCAGGCCACGCAACCCTCGTTCAGAAGCATGATTACCTCCTCGGCATCGCGTTCACGCACAGCCCCTCGGCGTCGTGGGCGGCCTCCTTGATGATCTCGGAGACCGTGGGATGGGGATGGATGACGTTCGCCAGCTGCTCGACGGTGCCGCCCAGCTCCAGCACGGCGGCGATCTCGGCGATCATGTCCGTGGCCCGCGCCGCCATCATCTGGCAGCCCAGCACCTTGCCGTCGGCCTTGTCGACGATCAGGCGGATCAGGCCGACGGGCTCGTTGATCACCATGCTGCGGCCGTTGGCGGCCACGTTGAAGCTGCCCACGGTCACCTCGTGGCCCGCGGCCTTCGCGGCCTCCTCGGTCATGCCCACCCAGGCGATCTCCGGCAGGGTGTAGATGCAGGCGGGCACCCGGTCGTAGCGCATGGCCTTGTCCTGGCCGGCGCAGTTCGCCGCGGCCACCATGCCCTGGGCCGAGGCCACGTGGGCCAGCTGGATCTTGCCGGTGATGTCGCCGATGGCATAGACGTCCTTCACGGCGGTGCGCAGGCCCTCGTCCACCTCGATGAAGCCCCGCCGGTCCGTCTGAAGGCCGATGGTCTCCAGGCCGCAGTCCCGGGTCATCGGCTTGCGGCCCGCGCAGACGATCACCGTGGCGGACTGCCGCTCGTCGGTCACGCCGTCCTTCTCGAAGCGCACGGTGCGGCCCTTCACCACCTCGACCACCTTCGCCCCCAGTATGAACTCCACGCCCTTTTTCTTCAGCAGGGCCTTCAGCTTGGCGGTGATCTCCGGGATGCAGCCCGGCAGGATGTCCGGCATCATCTCGATGACGGTCACCTTCTTGCCCAGGGACGAAAACAGCGTGGCGAACTCGATGCCGATCACGCCGCCGCCGATGATGATGGCCCCGCTGGGCAGGTCGGTGGCCGACAGCACGTCGTCGCTGGTATGGGCCTTCTCCATGCCCGGCACCGGGGGCTTCGCCGGGGCGCTGCCCATGGCCAGGATCAGCTTGTCATAGGTGATTTTGCGGCCCTCGACGTCCATGGCATTGGGCCCGGTCAGCCTGCCGAAGCCGCGGATGACCTCGACGCCGTGGGCCTTCTCCAGCGCCTCGATGCCCGCGACCAGCTTTTTGACCTTGTCGTCCTTATAGGCCGCCAGCTGGGGGTATTTCAGCGTCAGCCCGTCGGTGATCAGTCCGAAATCGCCGCCGGACTTCGCGTAGGCGTACAGCTCCGCGCCGTGCAGCAGCGCCTTGGTGGGAATGCACCCCCGGTTCAGGCAGGTGCCGCCCAGCTCCCGCGCCTCCACCAGGGCCGTCTTCAGGCCCAGCTGGGCGCAGCGAATCGCGCACTCGTAGCCGCCCGGCCCGCCGCCGAGCACCGCAACGTCAAATTCATGGTTCATCGGATAACCTCCTTGGATGGTCCAGGGTCATATGCCGCAGGGGCGCCGAATCGGCGCCCCTGCATTGCCTCGGTCGTTTCTTCGATCAGGCTTCAGAGAACATGTCCTTGCCCACGCCGCACAGGGGACACTCAAAGTCGTCGGGCAGGTCGGCAAACTTGGTGCCGGGGGCGATGCCGTTCTCGGGGCTGCCCAGTTCCTCGTCATATTCCCAGCCGCAAGCGTCGCAAACATACTTTGCCATGGTGTTACCTCCGTTATTCTGATGGGATGTAAAGATATTATACACTATTTTACAGGGAATGGGAAGACCCCGGGGAAAATTTTGTTGGAGTCGAACTGTCGACTCCACCAACGCTCTACCGCTCCTCGCGGAAGTAGTGCTGCCCCAGGCTCTCCGGCGGCTGGTCCTCCTTCTTCTTGCGCAGGCTGGTCAGGATCAGCACGATGATCGTGACCACGTAGGGCAGCATCTTGAAGATCTCCTGGGTGCTGCGACCCAGGCCGGGAATGTACAGGTAGAGGATGTACAGCGCGCCGAACAGCAGCGAGCCCCACACGGCGTTCAGCGGACGCCAGCGGGCGAAGATCACCAGCGCCACGGCCAGCCAGCCCCGGTCGCCGAAGCCGTTGTTGGTCCAGGTGCCGCCGGAGTACTCCATCACGAAGTACAGGCCGCCCAGCCCGCAGATGGCCCCGCCGATGACGGTGGCCAGGTACTTGTACAGCGACACGTTGATGCCGGCGGCGTCGGCGGTGGCGGGGTTCTCGCCCACCGCCCGCAGGCACAGGCCCTGGCGGGTGCGGTTCAGGTACCAGGACATCACGACGGACACCGCGATGGCGATATAGGTCAACAGGCCGTAGCTGAACAGCACGTCGCCCACCACCGGGATGTCCCGCAGCACGGGCAGCGTCAGCCGGAAGGCGCTGGCCGTGGCCGCGGTGGAGATCTGGCCCACGCCGCCCGCCAGCTTGGAAAGGGAGCCGCCGAAGAAGTTGCCCAGGCCCACGCCGAAAGTGGTCAGCGCCAGGCCGGAGACGTTCTGGTTGGCCCGCAGGGAGATGGTCAGCACGCTGTAGACCAGCCCGCCCAGGCCGCCGGCGACCAGCGCCGCGATGAGCGCCAGCAGGAAGCCCACCGAGGGGTTGGGCGTCTGGGTCCCCCGCTCGTACATGAAGGCCGCCGCCAGGCCGGCGATGCCGCCCATGTACATCATGCCGGGCACGCCCAGGTTCAGGTTGCCGGATTTCTCGGTCAGTATCTCGCCGTTGGCGCCGAAGAGTATGCAGATGCCCTGGCGAATGGCGTTCTGCAGGAATGTAATGATCGCCGGCATGGCTCAGCCCTCCCTGTGGCGGTGGCGGAATTCCACCTTGTAGTTGATAAAGAACTCGCAGCCCAGCACGAAGAACAGTATGATGCCGGTGATGATCTCGCTGGCGTTCTCGTTCAGGCTGAACTGGCTGGCGATCTGTATCGCGCCCTTGGCCATGAAGGTCAGCAGGAACGACACGATCATCATCGTGAAGGTGTTCAGCTTGCTCAGCCAGGCCACCACGATGGCCGTAAAGCCCCGGCCCCCGGCCAGGGTGGTGGAGATGGTGTGGCCCGCGCCCGAGACCAGTATGAACCCGGCCAGGCCGCACAGCGCGCCAGAGATGGCCATCGTGCGGATGATGACGGTCTTCACGTTGATGCCGGCGTAGCGGGCGGTGTTCACGCTCTGGCCCACGTAGGCGATCTCATAGCCCTGCTTGGAATAGCGCAGGTAGACGTAGATGAACGCGGTGATGGCCACCACGATCACCAGGTTCCAGCCGTAGGTCAGGCCAAACAGCGGCGGAAGCCACCCGGCCTTGCTGGATGAATTGATGATGCCCACGCTGTTGGAGCCCGCGGGGTTTTCCCAGAACACGATGCAGAAGGACACGAGCTGGGTGGCCACGTAGTTCATCATCAGCGTAAACAGCGTCTCGTTGGTGTTCCAGCCGGCCTTGAACAGCGCCGGGATCAGGCCCCAGACCATGCCCGCCAGCAGCGACGCGCCGATCATCAGCGCAAACAGCACCGGCGCGGGCACCTTGTCGCCCAGGTTGATCATCACCGCGGCGGTGGCGGTGGCCCCGATCAGCACCTGGCCCTCGCCGCCCACGTTCCAGAAGCGCATCTTGAACGCAGGGGTGATGGCCACGGCCACCAGCAGCAGCGCCAGCGCGTCGCGGATGGTCACCCACAGCCTTCGGCTGGAGCCCACCGCGCCGTCGATGATGCCGGCGTAGACCTCCACCGGGTTCAGCCCGGTCAGCCCCACGATCACCACGCCGCAGACCACCAGCGCCAGCAGTATCGCCACCAGGCGCACCCCTATGGCCAGCAGCAGGCTGGATTCCTGGCGCTTGGAGATGTGAAACAGCGGCTCATGGACGCCATGGATGTTCCTCGCCATCAGCGCTCGCCCCCCTTCCCGGATTGGGTCATCATCAGGCCGATCTGCTCCTTGGTGGCGGTGCGGGCGTCCACGACGCCCGTCACCCTGCCGCCGCAGAGCACCAGTATCCTGTCGCACAGGGCCAGCAGCACGTCCAGGTCCTCGCCCACGCACAGCACCGCCACGCCGCGCATCTTCTGCACGTTCAGCAGCGAATAGATGGTGTAGGCCGAGTTGATGTCCAGCCCGCGCACCGGATAGGCCACCATCAGCACCGTGGGCGCGGAAGCGATCTCGCGGCCCACCAGCACCTTCTGCACGTTGCCGCCGGAGAGCTTGCCCACGGGCGTCGAGACGCCGGGGGTGACGATCTCCAGCGTACCGATGATGTGCTCCGCAAGGGTCTTGGGCGCGCGCCGGTCCGCCCAGAAGAAGCCGCCCTTTCGGTAGCTGCGGATCATCATGTTGTCGGTCATGTCCATCGCGCCGACCAGGCCCATGCCCAGTCGGTCCTCGGGCACGAAGGACAGCTTGATGCCCAGGCGGCTGATCTCCACGGCGGAGAGCCCGGTGATATCCATCGTCTCGCTGTTCGGCGGGTAGTATTCGATCTCGCCGGACTCCTTGGGGGTCAATCCCGCGATGGACTCCAGCAGCTCCTTTTGTCCGCTGCCCGCCACGCCGGCGATGCCCAGGATCTCGCCGCCGTAGGCGGTGAAGGAGGCGTGGTTCAGCGTGATGACGCCCTCCGGGTCCACGCAGGTGACGTCCTTCATCACCAGGCGCACCTGGGGGTCCACCGGGTCGGGCCGGTCGATGTCCAGCGTCACCTTGCTGCCCACCATCATCTCGGTGAGGCTCTCCACGGTGGCGTCGGCGGTCTGGACGGCGCCCACGTATTTGCCCCTGCGCAGCACGGCCACCCGGTCGGACAGCGCCAGCACCTCGTTCAGCTTGTGGGTGATGATGATGATGGCTTTGCCGGCGTCGCGCATGTTGCGCAGCACCGCGAACAGGGCGTCGGTCTCCTGGGGCGTCAGCACGGCGGTGGGCTCGTCCAGTATCAGTATGTTCGCGCCCCGGTAGAGCATCTTCACGATCTCCACCGTCTGCTTTTCCGACACGGACATCTCGTAGATCTTCTTGAAGGGGTCGATGTCAAAGCCATACTTCGCCGCCAGCTTGCTGATGCGGGTGGCCACGGCGGTGATGTCCAGCCGGGTGGGCCCCGACAACCCCAGCACGATGTTCTCCGCCGCGGTGAGCACGTCCACCAGCTTGAAGTGCTGGTGGATCATGCCGATGCCCAGCGGGAAGGCGTCCTTGGGCGAGCGGATGGTGACCTCCTCCCCGTGGACGAAGATCTGGCCCTCGTCCGGGTAATAGATGCCGGAGATCATGTTCATCAGCGTGGTCTTGCCGCTGCCGTTCTCCCCCAGTATGGCCAATATCTCCCCGCTGCGCACGGAGAGGTTGATGTGGTCGTTGGCGACGACCTTGCCGAACCGTTTGGATATGTTCCGAAGCTCAATGGCGTTTTCAGCCTTCACCCGGCAATCCCCCCATTTGTATTCAAATCCATGCAACCTTTGCAAAGGAAAAACCCGCACATTAATTATACCATGTGCGGGAATCGTTCACGTGCGGAGGCGTGATAATTGTATGATAAAATTCTGATTTGGCGCAACGCGACAAATCAGAATTTCTCCTTCCCCGCCCAATCCACGTATAAAATCGGAATAGTATTGACATTTTAAGGTTAGTACGGCATAATATTCTTATGAAAAAAATAAGGGGGTTATATTAATGGGCAAACTCGACGGAAAAGTGGCAATCATCACCGGCTCCACCTCCGGCATGGGCCGGGACACCGCGTACCTGTTCGCGCAGGAGGGTGCGAAGGTGGTCGTGACCGGGCGCAACGAGGAACGGGCCAAGGCGGTCGTGGACAAGATCAAGGCCGAGGGCGGCGAGGCGATGTACGTGATCGCCGACACCAGCGACCTGGAGGCGCCCCAGAAGATCTTCGACGCCACCATGGCGGCCTACGGCACCGTGGACGTGCTGTTCAACAACGCCGGCATGCTGAGCCTGAAGCCGATACTGGACTGCTCCCTGGAGGAGTTCCAGCGGGTGATGACGGTCAACGTCACCTCGGCGTTCCTGCTGACCAAGCTGTGCGCCCCGGTCATGAAGGCCAAGGGCGAGGGCCACATCATCAACACTTCATCGGTGGCGGGCTGCGCGGCCCATTGGGGCCCGGTGGCCTACTGCACCAGCAAGCACGCCATGAACGGCCTGACCAAGTCCATGGCGCTCGAGCTGGGGCCGGAGATCCACGTCAACGGCATACAGCCCGGCGCGATCCTCACCGCCATGCTGGACGAGGCCGGCGGCGAGGCGGCCATGGGCTTCATGAAGGACCGCTCCCCCCTGCACCGCGTGGCCCAGGGCAGCGAAATCGCCACCGTGGCCCTGTTCCTGGCCACGAAGGACTCCTCCTTCATCGACGGCCAGCTGATCCGCGTGGACGGCGGCGTGGACATCTGATCGAAGGGCATAAATTATACGCCGCCGGATCGAACGATCCGGCGGCGCACGATATCTGTATCAAATGGCAGGCGTGTTCGGCGTCGACCGCCTCGGCGGATTCACACGCCGAAATCGTATGGCCCTTTCAGGCGTCGTTTCAGGGCTGTCCTCATCAAAGGTGATGGGCAACATTCTGGCCCGCTCCAGCTCTTGTAATTCCGCTTCAGTAAAGACCAGCTCATCCCGCTTACTCTCTTTGGGATCATTCATATTTGCCATAGTACAACCCCCTTTCAAAACCTGTCGCCATCCTTGCAGAAATCAGCCGGGTTACATCCATAGGCCGACCATCCTCTGACATCTCAACCCTTTCCGTATAAACAACAAACAGTATATCGCTTTGTCTGCCGGTTTTTCCCATCACATTGCCTATGACATTGCCCCTGCCGGCAGACGCTAAGCCCAATGATATATCGCCTATTGTATCATATCTGTCCTCGTCGATACTGTTTTCCTCATCGAACAATTCGATTCGGTCATAGTCAAAGAATACCTTGGCTGCGTTGCGAAAGGATATACCGTGCTTTTTGATGTTGACCTGATTCTTATCCTCATCGTACTCAAATTTCATTCCGCCGAGCGAAAAATAGACATCGCGCTGGCTGTTCATCGTTTTCACGCTTCCCTGCCCAGCCTGAACGCCTTCTTGTTCAGCTCCAGGAACTTCGCGGGCACGGTTTCCTCGATGGCCTTCAGCCAGGCTTCCTCGGGGATGTCCATGCGCCTGGACAGCACGCCGATCAGCACCACGTTCACGGCCTTGGGGCTGCCGGCCTGCTCGGCCAGCTTCAGCGCGTCCACCGCCTGCACGTCCGCCATTGCGGACAGCTTCTCGACGATGCCCTCGGGGTATTCCATCGCCCCGGTGATCACCGGCATCGGCCAGGTCTTCTGGGTGTTGGTCAGCAGCACGCCACCCTCTTTAAGATAAGAAATCCATCTCGCGGACTCCAGGATCTCGAAGGACAGGATGTAGTCCGCCTCGCCCTGGTCCACGATGGGCGAATAGACCTTGTCGCCGTACTTCACGTAGGTCACCACGCTGCCGCCCCGCTGGGACATGCCGTGGACCTCGCTGAGCTTCACGTCGTAGCCCTGGGCGATCAGCACGTTGCCCAGCAGCTTCGAGGCCAGCAGCGTGCCCTGGCCGCCCACGCCGACGATCATGATGGAAGTAGTCATTTCGCGGCACCTCCTTCAAAGGCTCCAAACTTGCACATCTGCTCGCACAGGCCGCAGCCCACGCACAGGGTGGGGTCGATGCTGGCCTTCTTGTCGATGAAGCGGATCGCCGGACAGCCGATCTTCATGCAGCTGCGGCAGCCCTTGCACTTGTCAGGATCGATGGACAGCGCCGGCTTCGCCTTCACGTACTTGAGCAGCTGGCAGGGCCTGCGCACGATGATCACGCTGGCGTCGGCGGCGGCGATCTCCTCCTTGATGGCTTCTTCGGTGGCGGCCATGTCCTGGGGGTCCACCACCCGCACCCGCTGGATGCCGGCGGCGCGACAGACGTCCTCGATCTTAATAGGATAGGTGGGCTCGTTCTGCAGCGTCAGGCCCGTGGTGGGGTTCTGCCTGCTGGTGGCCGGTCATGCCGGTGATGCTGTTGTCCAGCACCAGCACCGTGGCGATGGACTTGTTGTAGGCCAGGTTCACCACGCCGGTGATGCCGGAATGCATGAAGGTGCTGTCGCCGATGACGGCAACGGTATGCTGCGCGGCTTCTTCGCCCAGCATCTTCGTGTAGCCGTGGGCCATGCCGATGGACGCGCCCATGCACAGCACCGAATCCACCGCGTTCAGCGGCGCGCCGCTGCCCAGGGTGTAGCAGCCGATGTCGCCCAGCACCGTCAGCTTCAGCTTGCTCAGCACCGTGAACAGCCCGCGATGGGGACAGCCGGGGCACATCACCGGCGGGCGGCCGGGCACGGTCTCGTCATAGGCCTTGTAGGCGGGCAGCGCCGCGCCCAGGGCCACGCGGATCTTGTTCTGGGAAAGCTCGCCCAGGTAGCCGAACAGGTCCTTGCCGCCGTCCACGCGGATGCCGTTGCGGCGCAGGTGCTCCTCGATGACGCCGTCCAGCTCCTCCACCACGATCAGGCGCTCCACCTTCGCGGCGAAGTCCGCGATCCGCTTCACCGGCAGCGGGTTCACCAGGCCCAGCTTCAGCACGCTGGCCTCGGGGAAGGCCTCCTTCACGTACAGGTAGCAGGTGCCGGAGGTCACGAAACCGATGGCGGTGTCGCCCATCTCCACCCGGTTCAGTTCGGTGGTCTCGGCGAACGTGCGCAGGGCCTCCATGCGCTTTTCCACCTCGACGTGGCGCTTGACGGCGTTGGCCGGGGCCGCCACGTACTTCTGGGGGTTGCGCTCGTAGGGCTTCAGTGCCTGCTCGTCGCGCGCGTGCAGCTCCACCAGGCACTGGCTGTGGGCCACGCGGGTACAGGTGCGCAGCACCGCGGGGGTATCGAACCGCTCGGAAATCTCATAGGCCGCCTTCACGAAGTCCCGGCACTCCCGGGAATCCGAGGGCTCCACCATGGGCAGCTTCGCGGCGATGGCGTAGTGGCGGCTGTCCTGCTCGTTCTGGCTGGAGTGCATGCCCGGGTCGTCGGCCACGCACACCACCAAACCGCCGTTCACGCCGGTATACGAGGCCGTGAACAGCGGGTCGGCGGCCACGTTGAAGCCCACGTGCTTCATGGCGCAGAAGCTGCGTGCCCCGGCCAGGCTCGCGCCCACGGCCGACTCGGCGGCCACCTTTTCGTTGGGGGCCCACTCGGCATAGATCTCGTCGTACAGGGCCGCCTGCTCGGTGATCTCGGTGGACGGCGTGCCCGGATAGGAGGACACGAACCGGCACCCCGCCTCGTACAGCCCGCGGGCCACCGCCTGGTTGCCCAGCATCAGTTTTTTCATTATAATACTCCCTTTCAGGTTGGGTTTGATTATCCCTCTTCGTCCGCCGCTGCCTCCGGCGCCTCGGTCGGGGCCTCGGTCGGGGCGGTGACGCTGCCGTACAGGTGCTGCTGGAAGGCGACGTCGGCGATGCCGGTCTGCTCCAGGCCGAAGGCCGCCTGGGCCGCCTTCACCGCAGTCACCATCATCGGGCCGTAGCCGCCGTCCGCCTTGCCGCTGTAGTAGCCCTGTTCCCTCAGGGCCAGCTGCAGCTTGACCACGGCGTCGCCCTTGGAGCCCTTTTGCAGCACGGTATAGCCGGTGTCGAGGCCGGCATTGTCGTCTCCGGCGTCGATGGCGTCGACGGCGTTGGCAAACGCCCGCCTCTGGAATTCGCTGGTGGCGGTGCCGGTCTGCTCCATGCCGAAATCCGCCTGGGCCTTCTTCACCGCGGCCACCATCTTCGGGCCGTAGCCGCCGTCCGCCTTGCCGCTGTAGTAGCCCAGCTCCGCCAGCCGCTTCTGCAGCCGAACCACGGCCTCGCCGGTGCTGCCGTCGCTGAGGGTCATATAGCCCGTAGCTTCGCCCACGTTGGGCGCGGCGCCCTCGAACAGCTTCTGCTGGAAGGCGTTGTCCGCGATGCCGTTTGCCTCCATGCCGAAGGCCGCCTGGGCCGCCTTGATGGCCTCCTCGGTCTTCGGGCCAAAGGTGCCGTCGGGGGTGACGTTCAGGTAGCCCAGCTCCGCCAGCCGGTTTTGCAGGTTGAGCACGTCGTCGTTGACGAGGCCGCGCTGCAGCGTGGGATAGATCACCTCGGGCTCGGGCGGCTTTTCGCTCTCCAGTTCGAACAGGATCATCTGGGTCTGGCCGTTCTTGTAGGTGGTGATCACCAGGTACTTCATATCCTCGCCGTCGGCGGGATAGGCGAAGCGCTTGTAGAACGTGGTGGGGGTGTTGGTGGGCAGCGCAATGCCGTACTTGCCGTCGATCTCGGCATCCATCAGCTGGTAGCCGTGCTCCACGGTGTTGCCCGATTCGCTGCGAAGGCTGACGTCCACCACGTTCTGGGGAACGATGGTGGTGTTGCCGATGTAGTCGTTCAGGGTCAGCTCGAAGCTCGCCCCCGCCTCGTTGCCCTGCATCTTGTACTGCGTGGCGTACTTTTCGGCATAGTCCGTGGGGCGCATGTACTTCTTCATGGTCTGAGTGAAGCAGACGGTCTCATAGGGCTCGTTCGTGGCCTCGACCCGGGCGTTGCCGTCGGCGTTGATCTCGGTGGTATAGGTGAAGCTCTCGCCGTAGGGCACGATCGCCACCACCTGGGGGCCATAGCCCAGATCCTGGGTCGCGGCGGCTTCGACGGCTTCCTCCTGCTCCGCAGGCGCCCCGGCTTCCTCCGCTTCCCCGGCTTCCTCGGTCCCGGCTTCCTCCGCTTCCCCGGCTTCCTCGGTCCCGGCTTCCTCCGCTTCCCCGGATTTCTCGGCTTCCTCGGCTTCCTCGGTCCCGGCGCCCTCCGCTTCCGCGCCGTTCGCCTCCAAACCGGCCGTTTCAGCCTCCGCATCCGAAGCGTCGGCTGCTCCCTGTGTCTCGGCGTCCTCCGCCGCTTCAGCGGGCGCCTGGGTCGCAGTGGCCTTTACGGTGGCGTCCGGCTGGGGCTCCAGCTTTTCACCCGGCGCGATCAGCAGCCCGGCCCCCCCGGCTTCCTGCGCCTCGTCCGGGGCGTCGCCGTCCTCGGTCAGCTGCTGGGAATCCACCTCGGGAAAGGCGTCCAGCTCCGCGCCACTGTCCGCGCCGTCGTCTCCGGATTCGGGGAAGATGTCGTCTCCCTCGTCGAAGGGCTGGCCATTGTCGGACATGTCCCAAGCCTCGGGCGTCACCTGGGGCGCGAGGGTCACCTGGGCGGCAGCGGTGGGCTCAGGCGTCGTCACCGTGAGCGTGTCCGTCGGCGTCCTGTCCACATACCAGCGGTGGGCAAACACGCCCGCCACGGCCCCGAGTATGAAAAATATGACCATCGCGGCGATCAGACGCCTGCGATACTGTTCGCGCATGCGTCGCACGCGGGCCTTCATGGCTGCGGTCTGCTTCGGGGAATAATCATCTTGCCTCATATCCGTCAGTACCTCCCGATGGTGACAGTGATAAGTACTATCATTATAATCTCTGCGCCGGGTGCCCGCAAGCGGCAACAGCGCCTCAACCGCGAAAAACTTTTGATGAAATCATGACTCGAATGGAAACATATGGTTAAAAATCCACTATATCCCAATCTCTCCCTCGGGCGACAGGGCCTCGACCGAGGGCAGGTCGGCCAGGGTTTCCATGCCGAAATGCTGCAGGAACTTGTCGGTGGTGCCGTAGAGGATCGGGCGGCCCAGGGTCTCCCGCCGGCCCTGCTCCTCGATAAAGCCCTTGTTCAGCAGGCTCTGCACCGAATAGTCGCACTTTACGCCGCGCACCGCCTCGATATCGCCCTTGGTGACGGGCTGGCGGTAGGCGATGATGGACAGCGTCTCCAGCACCGCCTGGGACAGGGGCTGCTTTTGCAGCGGTTGCAAAAAATCCTCCACCTGCCTGGCGTATTTGGGACAGATGGACAGGAACACCGTCTCGCCGCTGCGATTGAGCTGTATGCCCCGGTTTTCCAACGCCAGGTGATCCCCCAGCGCCGCCAGCGCCGCCTCCAGCTCGGACACCGTCAGGTTCATGGCGTGGGCCAGCGCGTCGACGCGCACCGGATCGCCCGAAACGAACAGTATCGCCTCGATGATCGCCGTCAAGTTTTCCATGCCGCAGCATCCCTTCCCGTTGTCGTGTCGAATTATTCTATCATATTATTGTGTATCATTCAAGCGCAAGGGGTAAAATATGACCAAAACCGTCAATCTAGGCTTTTGTTTCACATTTATTACAGATCTATTGAATTATATTACAGGCTGCTATATAATCTCTGCTGAACGAGAAATATTTGTGCCCGCAGGGCATCGGATAAGAGGCAGATCAATGCGAAAGTGGATTGCGATACTCGCCGTCATGGCGCTGCTGGGCTGCGCGCTGGTTCCCGGCGTCAGCTTCACGGAGGACCGGAGCACGGTCCTGCTGGCCCGGGCGATCTACGCCCTGGCCCGTGACGCCTCCTACGACGCGAAGCTGGCCATCGGCAGCCTGGCCATGAACCGGATGGACAGCGTCTGGTTCGACGACACGCTGGAGGGTGTGCTGAACGAACAGCACCAGTTCCCCATCGGCAGCCGCTATGACGCCGAAAGCCTTTCCGCCGCCCACGAGGTGCTCTCCGGCCGCCGCACGCTGAGCGCCGAAGCGCTGTATTACCAGATCCCCACCGCGACCCAGCCCAGGGAGGACAGGCCCGTGGCTGAGGTGGAAGGGTTCAGGTTCTACGACTGTTGATAAGCTGTATCGAAAAAGTCCCGGTTTGCAATCGCATACCGGGACTTTTTCTCGAAGGGGATGTCAGATCTCCTGGATGTCAGACCAGACGGTATTGTACTTGACGGAGTCGATGCCCTTCAGGCAGCCGTCCTTGGCCTTGTAGCCCTCGCTGGCAGCGATGATCTCGCCGTTTTCAGCCTTCAGGTGGAAGCGGAATTCGCCAGCCTTGTCCTTGAAGATTTCAAACTTCGGATTATTCTCTGCGGCGTAGTCCTTCACCGTCTGATCCTCGATGGGGGCAAACGGCGCGTTGCTCTCCACGCTGGAAATGCCCTTCAGGCAGGCGGCCTTCGTGGTGTAGACCTGAGAAGTGGCGATGATCTCGTTGTTGTCCGCCACCAGATTGAACGAGAAACCTGCATCGGTCTTCTTTACCTGAAACTTACCCATACTCTTTTCCTCCTTGTATTTGGTATTGATGACATTATACCGCAATATTCATCCATTTTCAACAATTATTTTTCGATTCAGAAATCAGAAGTCCCTGTACGCCCCGGTCCGGCTCAATTCCACATTGTCCCGGTCCACCTGGGCCACGCAGAACGAATCAAACGCCAGGTTGTCCTCCACCCGGGCGGCGATGTGTTCGGAATCGATGAACAGGGTGTCCAGCGCCTGGTCGCCGGCGACGATCTTGCTGAACTCGGTGAAGTTCTCGCCGGTCACCAGCAGGCGGTGGTACTCCCGGACGGCGCCGGTGACGGTCACGTTCCGGCTGCCCATGCGCATGTCGGTGCGCCGGTAGGGAAATTCCCCCTCGAAGGCCTGCCGGTCGCCGTAGAGCATGTCGTACTCCAGCAGCTCCAGCTTGCCCAGGTATTCCTCCCCGGTGTCGCCGGGGTCGGCGGACTGGTGCAGCTTGGTCACCACGCCGCCGGAGAAGCCCAGCTGCCTGAGCAGGTTGGCGTTCAGGCGGTAGGCCTCCAGGTCCGGGGCCTCGAACTGTCCGCCGAAGTTGTTCCAGATCACATAGCGGCTGGCGTAGACGCTGCCGGTGGACAGCATGTCGTTCTCCAGCTCCAGCGCGGGCAGGTGGTCGCCGTAGGCCACCACGATGGTGGGCTCGTCGAAGCGCAGCAGCGCCAGGGTCAGCTCCCGCAGGAAGCGGTCCGTGCCCGGCAGTGCATTGACGAAATTCTGGAAGGGCGCCAGCGGAATCTGCTCCGGCAGGGCCTTCACCTCGATGTCCCCGTCCTTCGGTTCGTAGGTGTCCGCGTACTTGCCGTGGGTCTCCACCGCGATGCAGAACACCAGGTCGCGCGCGTCGGTGGTGTCCAGCGCGGTCAGGATTTCCTCGGTCAGGCAGGCGTCCCGGGCCCAGCCCACCGGGGTATACTTCACGTCCTTCATGTATTCCAGCGACACGAAGCGGTCGAAGCCCAGGTTCGGATAGACCTCGTTGCGGCTGTAGAAGGTGGCCCGGTTGTTGTGCATGGCGGTGGCCTCATACCCGTATTCCTTCAGGTTGTAGCACATCGTCTCGCAGGTGGTGTTCTGCAGGATCGTGTTGTAGGGGTATTCCCCCGCCCCGAAGAAGTCCAGGTCCAGGCCGGTGATGACCTCGAACTCGGTGTTGGCCGTGCCGCCGCCGATGGTGGGCACGTACAGCAGGGCGCTGGGGAAGCGGCTGCACAGCCGGTTGAACCAGGGCGTGGGGTCGGCGGAATACTCGCCGCCTTTGATGGTGCCCACGTCGAAGAAGGACTCCAGCTGCACGAACACGATATTCGGGTGGGCCAGGTTGTCGTCCTCGTCGAACACGGGGTACACCAGCTCGGTGGTCTCCTCCCCGGCGATCTCGTCCAGTATGTCGGTGACGGTATCCGGGGAATAGGCCTCGGGGCGGGATATGCCCTGCTGGCCGAAGGTGAACACGAAGCAGGTGGCGAAGCCATAGTCGTTGTAGGCGTCCACCAGGCTGTCGAAGTGGCGCGGGAAGGCCCCCGCCCGGACGCCCAGCGCCGCCACCATGGCCGTCAGCAGCACAAAGCCCACGAACACCGCCAGCGCCCTGGGCAGGTTGACGCGCTCCCGGCGCTTCATGCGGCTGAACAGCGCGATCACCAGCAGCACCGCCCCGAAGCCGGTGGCGAACATCAGTATGATCTGGGGCCAGGTGTAGTAGATGGTGATCAGCGAAAAGGCGTCCTTGAGCATCAGTATGTCCACCGAGCAGAAGGGCTGGGTGCGGTCCTTGATGACGATGTACTGCACGATGCCCAGCACCACCCACAGTATGGCCGTGGTGGCCAGCACCGCCCGCCGCCGCTTGAACAGATCGGAGAACACCAGCGTGGTCAGCACGATCAGCGCGTTGTACAGGAAGTAGCCGGGCCGCTGCACGATGAACTGGAACAGCCGCGCCACGGAGAGCCCCCGGTTGCACAGCTCCAGCACCAGCGTCAGCGCCAAAGCAAGCACCGGCAGGAAGATCAGCCTGGATCTCACGCTGCCGGTATCCGTCGTGATTTCCCGCGCCCCGGAGGGACGCTTGAAGAGCTTGAACATGATATACCTCTGTTGGTCGGTGAAATTCTGATTTGTCGCTCCACGACAAATCAGAATTTGAGTGGCTAGTGGCTAGTGATTAGTGGCTAGTGAAGGATGAAATCCTCACGGATTTCTTTTGACTTAGTGAAGGATGAAATCCTCACGGATTTCTTTTGACTTAAAAGACCTAGAAACGTTGAAACTCCTATCGTTCCCCTTGAATCAAACAAATCCTGAAAGGATTTGCGACGCGAAGCTAGTCCTTTAGGGCACCATCACTAGTCACTAGCCACTAACCGCTAATCACTAACCACTAATCACTAACCACTAATCACTCAAATCTGATTCATCGAGCAAAGCTCGATGAATCAGATTTTCACCACGTATCGCTCCCGTCGTCCGGAATGACCTTGTTCATCGCGGCGATGGCGCATTCGATCATGCTGTCGTCGGGCTCGCGGGTGGTGATGTGCTGCAGCCACTTGCCCGGGGCGGAGATGATGCGGGTGAACAGGTTGTCGGCCCGGCCCGCCAGCTTGATCAGCTCGTAGCCCACGCCCACCACGATGGGGAAGGTCAGCAGCTTCACCGCCGTCCTCAGAAGCACGTTGTCGATGCGGATGAACATGGACACGACGATGCCCACGATCAGCATCAGCACCATGAACGACGTGCCACAGCGGGGATGGAAGCGGCATTGGGGCCGCACGTTCTCCACCGTCAGCGGCAGGCCCTTTTCGTAGCAGAATATGGTCTTGTGCTCGGCCCCGTGGTACATGTAGGTGCGGCGGATGTCCTTCATCAGCGAGGTCGCCCACACGTAGCCCACAAACAGCACGATGCGCATCACGCCCGCAAAGCAGGCCCGCAGGTAGTAGTTCTGGGCCACCGCGGGCGCAGCGTTGGTCAGCCACTTCCACAGCTGCTCCGGCAGCCACACGAACAGCCCCAGCGCCAGCACCACGGCCAACACCGTGGCGATGGGCATCATCAGCTTCTCGAAGATCTTGTCCCAGGTCGAGGGCTCCTTCTTCGCCTCGCCCTCCTCGTCCTCGATGCCGGACAGCTCCGCCGAGCGCATCAGGCACTTGTAGCCGAAGGACAGCGAATCGATCATGTTGAATATGCCCCGGATGAAGGGCAGCTTGAAGAACGCCGCCCGGTCCTGCCCCTTGGTGGGATATTCCTCCAGCGTGATCTGCTTGGTATTGACATTGCGCACCGCCATGGCCGTGACTTTCGGGCCCCGCATCATGATGCCCTCGATCAGCGCCTGGCCGCCGATGCTCGTCTTCTTTGTCGCCATTTGTATGTTCCTTTCCGCAACGGGCCCAGCGCCCGTCACACCAATCCTACTATATTATACACCGCTTTCATCGGATGTCAAATGAATTATAGGCAAGGATTGTTGACTGAACATGAACAAATTAGTTTATTCTAACTTTTACTTTCGCCCTGCCGCCACGGCGCAGATCGCGTTGATCACGATCGCCGTCACCACCGCGTACAGCAGCCCCGGCACCTCGAAGCCGTCCACGAGGTAATCGCAGCCGTACAGCAGCCCCACGTCGATGACCAGGCCGAACAGCCCCAGGGTCAGGCAGCCCAGGGGCGCGGACACGAACCGCAGCACGGGCCGCAGCAGCAGATGGGCCACGCCCAGCAGCGCGCCGGTCAACAGGCCGGGCTTCGCCTGCGCCAGCGTGGGTATCGCCCCGCCGTAATAGCCCATCAGCGCCGCCACCATGGGCACCGCCAGCGTGCAGGTCGCGAATATGACCGCCCAGCGCCAACCCCGTTCCTTCTTCATGCTTCGATCTCCTCAAACCACCTGTGGATTTCTCCGTCGAATGCCCGCCACGCCCCGTCCTTTGGCGGCGGGGCCGAAAAGCGCATGGTTTCGTGCCGCGTGGGGTGCTCCAGCGCCAGCGACGCCGCCCACAGCGCGATCTGCTGGCCCGGCCTTCCCCCGCCGTAGCGGGCGTCGCCCCAGAGCGGGAAGCCGGCGTGGGCGTGCTGCACCCGGATCTGATGGGCCCGGCCGGTGTACAGCGTCACCTCGGAAAGGGTCAGCCCCTCCCGGGAGCCCAGGGGCCGCGTGCGCAACCGGGCGTTTTTGGCCCCCGGCGCCTCCGGGGAAACCACCCGCACCGTGCCCGTGCGCCCGTCCTTGAGCAGCGCGTCCTCCAGCGTCCGCTCCCCGGTCATTGTCCCCTGCAGAACCGCCAGATAGCGCTTGTCCTGCTCGTGGGCCGCGAAGGCCGCCGACAGCCGCGCCGCCGCCTTGGACGTGCGGGCCAGCACCATCACCCCGCCCACGGGCCGGTCCAGCCGGTGCACCAGCCCCAGGTAGACGTTCCCCGGCTTTTGATATTTATTTCCAATATAACCCTTCATTATGCTCAGCAGATCGTCGTCCCCCGAGCGGTCCGCCTGAACCGGCAGGTTCGGCGGCTTCACCACCACCAGCAGGTGGTTGTCCCCGTACAGCACGCCGATGTCAAACCGCCCTGCGTGAACACGTTCGATCATATGGCCTCATCCTCCAGTATGATTCTACCATTTTTAAGTTCAGAAAGCAAATGGTGAATTGGCAGAGGGAGGCGAGGCGTTATCATTAAAAAAACGCCCAAAGGCGATATAATAATAGGCCACCGAAAACGATGGCCTGCTTTTGTAACCGTTGGAGGTTACTCGGCGGGTGTGCCCCCTCCCGCATTTCTTTTAACCACAAGGGTGCGTAGCAGCACAATCTCTACTTCGAACTCCCCTCCGTCTGAATTATATCACTCTTCTTGCCTTTTGTAAAGCACTTTATGTCTAGCCATGAGCTTTTCAAGATTTTTGGTCCGAATACGATAGAAAGTCATGACCGAATTTCTGTGTTCAGGACTATCCGTACAAGCCATAATCCGTCGGATGATGCTCTTGAATATGCTGCACTCGTTCATCTGTTATAATGACTTCGCTTGTATTCAATTCACCATATTCTGATTTGGCGGGGAGATAACAAACCAATAGGGAATGGTTGGTAGCGTAACCAAAAGCCTTCCCCAGCGACCAAAGGGAGCGGTTCAGGGGAAGGTGGCCCGCGTAGCGGGTCGGATGAGGTCGGTCTCCCTGCGGCAACTATGATTTACAAGCTTCGTTCCAGGAGGACGACCTCATCCGTCTTGCCGCTTCGCGGCAATCCACCTTCCCCTGAACCGGCAGCTCCGCTGCCTGGGGAAGGCTTTTGGGTGCGCATCAGCGCGACAAATCAGAATTTCCCCGTTGCATCCGCCTCCAAAATGCGTTACAATAGAGAATGGATATATATGAAAGGTAAGAACCGCCATGATACGATTGATCGCCACCGACCTGGACGATACGCTGCTGGATGCCTCGGCGGGGCTGTCGCCGCGCACGAAGCGGGCGCTGGACGCCGCCATGGCCCGGGGCTGCGGCATTGCGCTGTCCAGCGGGCGGATGCTGGAGGCCATGCTGCCCTTCGCCGAAATGATCGGCGTGAACGCGCCGATGCTGCTGTACAACGGCGCGATGATCTACGACCACCGCACCGACGAGACGCTGTTTGCCCCCCGCATCCCCTTTGAGACGGCGCTGGGCATCGTAAAGCTTGCGGAGGCCATGGGCTATTACATCCAGCTCTACCCCGGCAAGGGCTACTATTGCAGCGAAATACGCGACTGCACCCGGGCCTACGCCCGCCAGATCAACGTGCCCGCCACGCCGGTGGGCATGCCCATGGCCCGGTGGCTCGAGCAGAACCCGTCGGACATGCAAAAGATGCTGGTCATCGACACCCCCGAGGGCGCGGACCGCATACAGGCCGCGCTGCGTAAGGCCTTTCCCCACGGCGCGTGCTACCTGAAATCAAAGCCCCACTTCCTGGAGATCGCCCCGGAGGGCGTGGACAAGGGCCGCTCGCTGGCCACCCTGGCCCAACACCTGAGCCTTTCCCCCGACGAGGTGATGGCCTTCGGCGACGGCCAGAACGACGTGCCCATGCTGAAGTACGCCGGCGCGGGCTACGCCATGGCCAACGCCTGCCCCCAGGCCCTGGCCTGCACCCCCCTCGTCGCCCCGCCCAACACCGAGGACGGCGTGGCGCAGGTGATCGAGCAGTACATCGCAGCCAATCTGATCGGGGCAATGTAGCTTCTGATTAATCGAGCTGTGCTCGATAAATCAGAAGTCAGGTTTTAGGTTTTAGGGGTTAGGTTTTAGGTGGAGGTTCAAATCCCTTCGGGATTTGTTTGATTCAAAGACAATGGCAGAGGTTTCAACGCTTCCCAATCCTTTAAATCAAAAGAAATCCGTAAGGATTTCCGACGCGGAGCTAGTCCTTTAGGGCTCCTTCCCTAACACCTAAAACCTAACACCTAAAACCTCAAATTCTGATTTGTCGCAGCGCGACAAATCAGAAGTTTCCCAACTCATCCACAGGAGGAACAAGCATGGTTTCCGAAGCTGATTTTGTCAATACCCTCGGCCTGACCCGGGTGATGGCCACCGATGCCAAGACGCTGAACATCGAGGTCAGCAACACCAACCGTCCCGGCATGCAGTTTGCCAACTACTGGGATTTCTTTCCCTACGAGCGGCCCCAGCTGCTGGGGAAGGTGGAGATGACCTACCTGTCCCAGCTGGACGAGCTGACCCGGCGGGAGCGGCTGCAGAAGTACTTCAACTATCCCCTGCCCTGCATCATCATCTGCCGGGGCTATCCCTGCTTTGACGAGATGCTGGTGATGGGCATGGCCCGCAAGATCCCCATCTATTCCACCAACAAGGAGACCACCCAGTTCGAGCTGGACCTGATCGCCTTCCTGCGCGACCGGCTGGCCCCCCGGGAGACCCGCCACGGCGTGCTGGTGAACGTGTTCGGCGCGGGCCTGCTGATCACCGGCAACAGCGGCGTGGGCAAGAGCGAGGCGGCGCTGGAGCTGGTCAAGCGCGGCCACCAGCTGGTGGCGGACGACGTGGTGGACATCCGCCGCGTGGAGGACAACCGGCTGATCGGCGAGGCGCCGGAGCTGGTGCGCCACTTCATGGAGATCCGCGGGGTGGGCATCATCGACGTTTCCACGATGTACGGCGCCGGCGCCATCATGCGCAGCAAGCACATCGACATGGTCATCCACCTGGAGCTGTGGCAGTCGGACAAGGAATACGACCGCCTGGGCCTGACGGACAACTACATCGACATACTGGGCGTGAAGGTGCCCAGCCTGCTGCTGCCCATCCATCCGGGCCGCAACCTGGCCGTGGTGCTGGAGGTGGCCGCCCGCAACCTGCGCCTCAAGCAGATGGGCTACAACGCTGCCAACGAGCTGACCCGCCGCCACATGGCCCGGTTCCAGAACAATCTGGAGGAGTAAATTTTGACTCATATATAACGGAGGTAATCACTATGCTATACATCGGCATCGACGTCGGCGGCATGTCCATCAAGGCCGGGCTCGTGGACGAGGAAGGCAACATACTGTTCAAGCACAGCTGCCCCACCGGGGTGGAGCGCGGCTACGTCGCGGTGATCCGCGACATCGCCCAACTGGGCCTGGCCACCGTGGAAAAGGCCGGCCGCCGCATGGACGAGGTCAAGGCCATCGGCATCGGCATACCGGGCATCATGGACCAGCGCACCGGCATCATTCCCTTCTGCACCAACCTGGCCTGGCACGACGTGCCCATCATCGAGGAGATGAAGCAGTACACCGACCTGCCCGTGTACGTGGACAACGACGCCACCGTGGCGGGCCTGGCCGAATCGGTCAAGGGCGTCTCCGCCGGCACGCAGAACAGCGTGTTCATCACGCTGGGCACCGGCGTGGGCGGTGGCGTGGTGCTCAACGGCAAGGTGTTCTCCGGCGCCCACGGCGTGGCCACCGAGATCGGCCACATGGTCACCGTGGCGGGCGGCCTGCCCTGCACCTGCGGCAAGCGGGGCTGCTGGGAGCGCTACGCCAGCGCCACCGCGCTGATCCGCGCCGGGCGGGTGCTGTGCGCCGAAAAGCCGAGCTGTACGCTGATGAAGCATGTGGACGGCGACATCCGTACCATCACCGCCAAGGACGTGATCGACCTGGCCATGGCCGGCGACGCGGACTGCGTGAAGATCTTCGACGACTACATCTACCACCTGGTGGTGGGGCTGACGAACCTGATCAACGTCTACGACCCCGAGGTCATCGTGCTGGGCGGCGGCGTCTCCCACTGCGGCGACTTCCTGCTCAACGCCGTGCGCTCCCTGCTGCCGAAATACGTGTTCTTCAAGAGCATGCCCTACGCCCGTGTGGAGCTGGCCAGGCTCACCAACGACGCCGGCATCATCGGCGCGGCGATGCTGGGACGATAACTTCTGATTTATCGAGCTGTGCTCGATAAATCAGAAGTCAGGTTTTAGGTTTTAGGGGTTAGGTTTTAGGTGGAGGTTCAAATCCCTTCGGGATTTGTTTGATTCAAAGGCAATGGCAGAGGTTTTAACGCTTCCCAACCCTTTAAATCAAAAGAAATCCGTAAGGATTTCCTCCTTCCCTAACACCTAAAACCTAACACCTAAAACCTCAAATTCTGATTTGTCGCCCCGCGACAAACCAGAAGTTATACAACATCAACGGAGGTTCCAACATGCGCACCTACGAACGCTTTCTGAACTACATAAAATACGACACCGCCTCCGACGCCAAGAGCCCCACCTGCCCCAGCACCGAGAAGCAGCTGGCCCTGGGGCGGGCGCTGGCCGACGAGATGAAGGCCATGGGCATCGCCGACGCCCGGTTGGATAAGCACGGCTACGTCTACGGCAGCATCCCCGCCAACGCCGAGGGCCTGCCCGCCATCGGGCTGATCGCCCACATGGACGTGGTGGACTGCGTGCCCAGCGCCCCGATGGACGCCTCGATCGTCGAAGACTACGACGGCGGGCCCCTGACCCTCAAAAACGGCCTGGTGCTGGACCCCGCGGTGTTTCCCGCGGTGGCCGGGGCGAAGGGCAAGCGCCTGATCGTCACCGACGGCAACACCTCCCTCGGCGCGGACGACAAGGCCGGCGTGGCCGAGATCATGACCGCCTGTGAACGGCTGCTTTCAGACCCCGCGCTGAAGCACGGCAAGATCTGCGTCGGCTTCACCCCCGACGAGGAAATCGGCCGGGGCGCGGACCGGTTCGACGTGGAGGGCTTCGGCGCGAACTTCGCCTACACCGTGGACGGCGGCGCGGTGGGCGACATCAACTATGAAAACTTCAACGCCGCCTCCGGCGCGGTCACCGTCCACGGCCGCAGCGTCCACACCGGCAGCGCCAAGAACATCATGGTCAACGCCCTGCTGGTGGCCATGGAGTTCAACGCGATGCTGCCGCCCCAGGAGCGCCCGGAGCACACAGAGGGCCGCGAGGGCTTCTATCACCTGCGCAAGATGAACGGCCAGGTGGACCTGGCCGAGCTGGATTACATCATTCGCGACCACGACAGGGCGCAGTTCGAGGCGCGCAAGGCCCGCTTCGCCGCCATCGCCGACTACCTGAACGGCGTGTACGGCCCCGGCACGGTGGAGGTCAAGATCAAGGATTCTTATTTCAACATGCGCGAGATCATCGACGGCCGCATGGACATCGTGCAGCGGGCCCTGGACGCCTACCGCGCCGTGGGCGTGGAGCCCTGTATCGCCCCGATCCGCGGCGGCACCGACGGCGCGACGCTGACCTACAAGGGCCTGCCTTGCCCCAACATCGCCACCGGCGGCATGAACTTCCACGGCCGCTTTGAGTGTGTCGCCGTGGAGGACCTGGACAAGATGACCGACATGCTGGTCAGGCTGGTCACTGAATAACGAGGAATTATAATGAACAACATCCCCTCCAAAAAAGTCACCCGCGCCACCGCCGCCATACTGACGGTGGCCTTCCTGGGCTTTGTATTCGCCGCGTTCTTTGCGATGGTCGCCGGCAGCCGGGACGAGTTGGTCCACTCGATCCAGATGACGCCGGCCATGAAGAAGGCCCTGCCCAAGAACGCGGGGCCGCTGGACCGGCTCTCCGCCCGCATCGGCGGCTTTACCTCCACGATTTCGGAGATCATGTGGCACAAGGAAGAGATGGGCTATGTCAACTCTGCCTTCCAGTACGGCCTGGGCAAGCGGGTCATCAACACCGGCAGCCAGAACATGATCACCCTCGCCGACGGCCACCTGTACGACCTGGCGGACTACAGGGACCTGTCGCAGAACGCCCGGGAGATCGCCGCACTGCGCCGCACCACGCTTGGGGACATCCCCTTCCTGTTCACCTACGAGCACCCCACGCTCTACGACGCCAGCCTGATGCCCGCGGGCTACGAGGCCCTGGACCACTCCGCCCAAATGGCCGACGAGGCCATCGCCACGCTGAAGGCGGAGGGCGTCGACGTGTTGGACAGCCGGGACGTGCTGCCCCACTGCGGCCGGGACATGAACGACCTTCTGATGGTCACCGACCAGCACTGGTCCACCCTGGCGGCCATCACCATGGCCCAGGCCATCGCCGCCCGGCTGAACGAAATGACCGGCGCGGCGCTGGACCCGTCGCTGCTGGATATGGAAAACCTGAACACGCTGGTCCACGAAAAGCTGTTCATGGGCAAGTACGGCCAACGGGTGGGACCCGGCATCGTCGACCCCGACGACATCGTCGAATACTGGCCCAAATACGACACCCACGTCACCCGCAACACCCGGCGGAGCAAGACCGTCGAGGACGAGCAAGGGGACTGGCGGACGGTCATGACCCGCTTCGACCGGCTGGAGCCGGACCCGGGGAAGACCTGGAACAAGACCGCCTACACCTACTACGGCCAGGTGGAGCGCTACGACATCATGACCAACGAGGCCGCCCCGGACTATACCGTGCTGCTGCTGAAGGATTCCTACAGCGCCCCCATCGGCCGCTTCCTGTCGCTGCTGGCCCGAAATGTGATCTGCGTGGACCTGCGCCAGGACGTGGACCCGCTGGAAACCTGGGTGGAACAGTACCACCCCGACGCCGTGGTGATGGCCTACAGCCTGCAAATGCTGCGGGACGACGCCTATGCCTTTGAATAGAACACAAACGGAGGAACCACCCATGACCATCAACGAAGCCCTTACCGCCCTTTCCGACCTTGAAGCCACCCTGCGCGCCTATACCCACGCCCTCGGCGTTCTGAACTACGACGCCGAGACCGTCGCGCCCCGCAACTCCGCCCCGGCCCGGGGCGAGACCATGGCCTTTTTGAGCGGCATCGTGCACGAGCGCGTCACTGCCGAACAGACCGGCGAGATCGTCGACACGCTACTTTCGCAGAAGGAAAGCCTGTCCCCGGCGGACCGCCGCCGCGCGGAGCTGCTGAAGAAGCAGCGGGACGAGCTGACCGTGATTCCCGCCGAAGAATACATGGCCTACCAGCAGCTGCTGGCCGAGTCCATGCAGGTCTGGCACGACGCCAAGCTCTCCAGCGACTACGCCGCCTGGGCCCCGTACCTTGAGAAGATCATAGCCTTCAACCGCCTGCTGGCCCGTCGCAAGGACGCCGCGAAGCCGGCCTACGACGTGCTGCTGGACGGCTACGAGGAGGGCCTGACCCACGAAACGCTGGACCCCTTCTTCGCCCTGCTGCGCCAGGAGTTGACCCCGGTGATCCTGGAGGTGGCAAAGAAGCCCCGCCCGGACACCACCTTCCTGAACCAGCCCTACCCCATCCACCTGCAGCGGCATTTCACCGACCGGGTGCTGGCGATCATGGGCATCAGCCGGGACGACTGCGCCGTGGGCGAGACGGAGCACCCCTTCACCGAGGGCTTCAACAAGCACGACGTGCGCATCGCCACCCACTACCACGAGGAAAACGTGCTGTCCAACCTGTACAGCGTGGTCCACGAGGGCGGGCACGCGCTGTACGAGCTGGGCATCGCCGACGAATACCAGGGTACGCTGCTCTCCGGCGGCAGCAGCATGTCGATCCACGAGAGCCAGAGCCGCTTCTACGAGAACCTGATCGGCCGCAGCCTTCCCTTCTGCGAGGTGCTGCTGCCCGAGTTGAAGGCGCTGTTCCCCGAACAGCTTCGCGGCGTGGACGCCGAGAAGCTGTACCGCGCCGCGAACCTGTCCGAGCCCTCGCTGGTGCGCACCGAGGCCGACGAGCTGACCTATTCCATCCACGTGATGATCCGCTACGCGCTGGAAAAGGCCATGATCGAGGGCGACCTGAACGTGAACGACATCCCCGGCGAGTGGAACCGCATGTATAAGGAATACCTGGGCGTCGAGGTGCCGGACGACCGACGGGGCTGCCTGCAGGACAGCCACTGGTCCTTCGGGGCCATCGGCTACTTCCCCAGCTACGCCCTGGGCAGCGCCTACGGCGTGCAGATGCTGGAGCGCATGGAGGCGGACATCGACGTCTGGGGCGCGGTGCGCTCAGGCAGCCTGAAGCCCGTCACCGCCTGGCTGGGCGAAAGGATCCACCGCCACGGCCAGCTGCTGACCCCCGCCCAGCTGGTGGAGGGCGCCTGCGGCGGCCCCTTCGACCCCCACCGCTACGTCAACTATTTGAAGGACAAGTACGGCACGCTGTACCGGCTATAAAATACAAAGGAGGCCTCCCCCATGTCGGACATCGGCAATTCCAACCGCATCAGCCGGGAATACATCGATTCCCTGCGCATCGAGACCCGCTACATGGATTCGACTACCCCGGACACCGCCTTCACCCTCTACGGTGAGCGCTTCCCTTCCCCCATCATGACCGCCGCCCTGTCCCACCTGGACCACTTCATGTTCCCCGGTGCGGCCATGGCGCTGGCCCAGGGCGCGAAGGCCGCGAACGCGGTGCTGTGGTACGGCATGGCCGACGACGCCGAGATCGACGCCCTGGCCGCCACCGGCGCGCGGATGATCGAGATCATCAAGCCCTACACCGACCGGGACAAGATCCTTTCGAAGATCCGCCACGCCGAGCAGCTGGGCCTGCTGGCCGTGGGCGTGGACATCGACCACCCCTTCGCCGAGGACGGCAGCCTCGACGTCGTGGACGGCGAGGAGATGACGCCCATCCGCACCGTGGAGCTGGCCGGGATCTGCGCGGCGACGAAGCTGCCCGTGATCGTCAAGGGCGTGCTCAGCCGCCATGACGCCGGGCGGTGCCTCGCCGCCGGGGCGAAGGGCCTGGTGCTCTCCCACCACAACAACCGCATCGAATACGCCGTTCCCCCGCTGGCGATACTGCCGGAGATCGCCGCCGTCGCCGGTGACGTGCCCCTGTTCGTGGACTGCGAGATCAAGACCGGCATGGACGCCTTCAAGGCGCTGTGCCTGGGGGCGAAGGGCGTTTGCATCGGCCGTCCGCTGATGACCGCCATCAAACAGGGCGGCGCGGACGCCGTGAGGGACTACCTGAACCGGGCGCGGGACGGCCTGGCCAAGGCCATGGCCTACACCGGCTGCGCGGACCTGGACCACATGAGCTCCACCGTCATCCGGCGGGTATAAAGCACGGATCAGCAGACTTCACAGACGAGGACAATCATGGACGACATCATTTCCCGAACGGCAGCCGAGCTGGAGCGCACGGGCCGCTTTTCAGAGCTGAAGCGCTTCAGGCAGCACGGGTGCCACACCGTCTACGATCACTGCCTGAACGTGGCCAGGGAAGCCCTGCGCATCGCCGACCGGGTCGGTGGCAAGCTGGACCGGGAGGCCCTGGTGCGCGGGGCGCTGTTGCACGATTACTTCCTGTACGACTGGCACGAGCCCGACCCTAACCGGCCGAACCACGCCTTCCACCACGCCCGGATGGCCTGGGAGAACGCCCGCCGGGACTATAACCTGGGCCCGACGGAGGAGGACATCATCCGCCGCCACATGTTCCCGGTAGTGCCCATACCGCCCAGGACGGCGGAGGGCTGGATCGTCACCGCCGCGGACAAGGCCTGCGCGCTGAAGGAGACGCTGTCCAGGAACGCGCCGAATAAAGACACTGAACACCAGGAGGACAACCCATGAAAAAGCTTGGATTCGGCCTGATGCGCATGCCGCTGACCGACCCGAACAACGACGCCGCCGTGGACATCGAGCAGGTCAGGCAGATGGTCGACCGGTTCATCGAAGAGGGCTTCACCTACTTCGACACCGCCATCATGTACAACGGCTTCGCCAGCCAGAGGGTCGCAAAGGCGGCGCTGGTGGACCGCTACCCCAGGGACCGCTTCACGCTGGCCACGAAGCTGCACAGCGGCTTCTTCAATTCCCTGGAGGACCGGGACAGGGTCTTCAACGACCAGCTGGAGCAGACCGGGGCGGGCTACTTCGACTACTACCTGCTCCACGGCATCGAAGCCGGCAGCTATCCCAAATATGAGCAGTTCGACTGCTTCAGCTGGCTGCTGGACAAGAAGGCCCAGGGATTGGTGAAGCACGCCGGCTTCTCCTTCCACGGCGCCCCCCAGCTGCTGGACGAGATCCTCACGAAGCACCCGGAGATGGAATTCGTGCAGCTCCAGATCAACTACCTGGACTGGGAGAGCGAATGGATACAGTCCCGCGCCTGCTATGAGACGGCGGTCAAACACGGCAAGCCGGTGGTGGTCATGGAGCCGGTCAAGGGCGGCACCCTGGCAAAGCTGCCCCCGGAGGCCGAGGCGCTGCTGAAGCGTGCAAACCCGGAGGCATCCCTGCCGTCCTGGGCGATTCGCTTCGCCGCCAGCCTGGAAAACGTGATGGTGGTCCTCTCCGGCATGAGCAATGTGGCGCAGATGGAAGACAACCTGAGCTACATGGCGGATTTTGTGCCGCTGACCGGGGAAGAGATCGCCCTGGTGGAGAAGGTGGCCGGCATCGTCAACGGCCGGATCGCCGTCCCCTGCACGGGCTGTTCCTACTGCACCGAGGGCTGCCCGATGCAGATCCCCATTCCGAAGTACTTCTCGCTGTACAACGAGGACATGCGCGAGGACCTGGCGCAGAAGGGCTGGACGGTCAACTTCTCCAACTACGAAAACCTGACGGCGCGGTTTGGCAAGGCGTCGGACTGCGTGGCCTGCGGCCAGTGCGAGGGCGTCTGTCCCCAGCACCTGCCGATCATCGCGCGGCTGAAGGACGTGGCGGCGCATTATGAGCGCTGAGGTGTGTTTCCATAGGCAAATACCACACTGAACAGGAGCCTATCGCGACATGACAAAAGTCGACTTGATCACCGGCTTCCTCGGCGCGGGGAAGACCACCTTCATCCACCTGCTGCTGCGCCACCTGCGCGGCCAGAAGGTGCTGGTCATCGAAAACGAGTTCGGCAGCATCGGCGTGGACGCCAAATTCCTTCGGGAAGACGGCTGCCCGATCGAGGACCTCTCCGTCATGTGCATGTGCTGCCGGGGCCGGGGCAAGTTCATCGCCATGCTGGCTGACGCCGCCGCCCGGGGCTACGACCGCGTCATCGTCGAGCCCTCCGGCATCTACGACGTGGACGAGTTCTTCGGCGTGATGAACGAGCCCGCCGTGAAGGCGGGCTGCGCAATCGGCAACGTGCTGGCCATCGTGGACGCCGACGCCCCCCGGGACGTCTCCATGGAAACCGGCTACCTGATGGTCACCCAGCTGCTGGCCGCCGGCGCGGTGATCCTGAGCAAGGCCCAGCTGGCGGAGCCGGAGACCCCGGTGCAGACCGTGGCGTGGCTGAACGACCTCATTCGCGCCTATGGCGGCACGCGCGTGCTGGCGGGCGAGGTCTGCGCGAAGGACTGGTCCGGCCTGACCGAGGCGGACTTCGACCGCTTCATGGCCTGCGGCCACCGCCGCGACCCCCACAGCCACCTGGCCATGGATCACGGCGAAATCTACGATTCCTGCATCCTGGCGGGCATCTGCCGGGACGAGGCGGACCTGCGCAAAAGGCTCGCCGCGCTGATGGCGGACGGGCAATACGGCGACATCCTTCGGGCGAAGGGCCACCTTCGCGACGGGGAGAAGCGCTGGTACGAGGTCAACTGCACCCGCCGCGAGCTGTCGGTGGAACCCGCGCCCAACGTCAAGCGCGGCGTGCTGGTCGTCATCGGCCAGCGTTTGAACAGCGCGGCGCTGGAGGGATTGTTCGGGGCATAGCGGGAAGGCACGGCAGGGCATGGGAGAAAGATAAATTCTGATTTATCGCGCTGCGACAAATCAGTATTTGAGGGGTTAGGGAATGTAGTGGTCAACCAAAAGCCTTCCCCTTCAGGGGAAGGTGGGCCGCCGCAGGCGGGTCGGATGAGGTCGTTCTCCCCGCGGTAACGATGGTTTGCATGCTTCCTTCCAAGAGAACGACCTCATCCGTCACGGCGCTTTGCGCCGCGCCACCTTCCCCTGAACCGGCAGCTTCGCTGCCTGGGGAAGGCTTTTGGAGACCGCGTCAGCTCGACAAATCAAAACATTCGGCACAAAAAGCCCTGGAAGACCTGCAGGCCACGCAGAAAGCGTTGATTCGGAAGTACCTTGGTTGATCATTCGTTGTAAAGCGTGGAATCCTGTGGTATAATGGAGACAAGCTAGGCTCATGAAATCCGATGTGAAGGAGGCGATCACCATGCTGTATCCGTTTATGACGCTCGAAGACGGAACGGAAATCGTTCATTCCGAAAGTATGCAGGACAGCGGGCGCGAAAAGGTGAAGGTGTGCATCGAAAAGCCGGTGGACTGGGGTTTCAAGTCCGCGACCTGCTGGCTGCCGGATTATCAGTGGGAGAAGGTGGAGGGCTTTACGCCGGAAGAAATCGACGATTTGCAAGCGTTGGTTCAAAGCTTGGCGCATGTGATCATCGAATTGGCTCGGGACGGAGGATTTGAGCATGCCACAGCTATTTAGAGTCGGCAGCTATGTGGTCTATTTTTGGATCAATGAAAGCCATCCGTTGGAGCCCGTCCATGTGCACATCGCAGAGGTTCGTCCATCCCCCAACGGGACAAAGCTGTGGATCACCCGCGCGGGGAAATGCCTCCTAGCCAACAACAATTCCCACATTCCGGAGCGGGCATTGCGCATTCTCATCGCGATCATAGAGGCGCGCAGGGAGGACGTTGTATCAAAATGGCTTGAAACCTTTGGAGAAGTTCGCTTCTATTGCTAAGCAGAAGAGAAATTATCGCCCGGGACCAGCTTAAGGGCCGGTTCCGGGCATTATATTACCAATATTTCCTTGAATCCTCCAAAATAGTGAACTATCCTTTAGACATCATTTTTTTGGAGGGATTCTCATGCGAAATGAACTGATTGCGCGCATTGAAACGGCCATGGCGGTGGTGCTGTCTACGGAACAGCTCGCCGCCTTGCATCGCGTTTTGGTCATCGAGACCGCCGGTTTGGAAATCGGAGCCGCTTTACAGGGGAAGTGGAAGAGCAAAAGGACTTTCTGACCGCTTTTCTTTCTGCAAAGCGGGTGGAGGGCTGCTCGGACAAGACCATTCACTATTACAAGATCACCCTGGAAAAGATGATCACAGCCCTGGCCAAGCCCGTGCAGGCCACCACCACCGACGATATGCGGCGCTATCTGGACAACTATCAGCACAGCGGCCGCGCAGGCAAGTCCACCATCGACAATATGCGGCGCATCTTTTCGTCTTTCTTCGCCTGGCTGGAGGACGAGGATTACATCGTCAAGAGCCCCATGCGCCGCATCCACAAGGTCAAGACCGTCAAGACGGTGAAGACCACCTATTCCGATGAAGCGCTGGAGATGATGCGCGACGGCTGCGAGACCCTGCGCGACCTGGCCATCGTCGATCTGCTGGCCTCCACCGGCATGCGCGTGGGGGAACTGGTGCACCTGAACCGGGCTGACATCGACTTCGACAACCGGGAGTGCATCGTGTTCGGCAAGGGCGGCAAGGAACGCAAGGCCTATTTCGACGCCCGCACCAAGATTCACCTGCGCCGCTACCTGGACGAGCGCGACGATGACAACCCAGCGCTGTTCGTCACCCTCCAGCAGCCCCATGCCCGGCTCAAGATCAGCGGCGTGGAGATCCGCCTGCGTCAGCTGGGCCGCCGATTGGAAATCCCCCGCGTCCATCCCCACAAATTCCGCCGTACCCTCGCCACCTTCGCCATCGACAAGGGCATGCCCGTGGAGCAGGTGCAGCAGCTTTTGGGACATTCCAAGATCGATACCACCATGCATTATGCCATGGTGAACCAAAATAATGTGAAAGAATCCCATAGGCGGTTCATCTGTTAGCCTTTAAGTTAATGCTATAATAACATAATGGCATGGTAATTCATTTCGCAATTTCTCGGGGAAGTGGTATGCCATGCGACCTCTGTTTTCGGCGTAAGGAGGTGCGCATAATGGCGAAGGTTAAGTTCGGAGATGTCGTCCGAGAAACAAAGGGAAAGGTCGACCGCAACAACAATCCTTATGAATTCTATGTGGCTGGCGATCACATTGATTCTGAGGATTTGACCATCCACAGGCATGGGTGCTTTGCGACGGATGATGTTGGCCCGGCTTTTATTCGTGAATTCAAGCGAGGCCAGGTTCTCTATGGCTCCCGTCGTACCTACCTGAAAAAGGTTGCAGTAGCGGACTTTGACGGTGTGACAGCCAATACAACATTTGTCCTTGAGACAAAGGACCAAGGCGTTCTCATGCAGGAACTGTTGCCCTTCATCATGCTTTCAGAAGGTTTTACTGCATGGTCCGTTGGCAAGTCGAAAGGTTCAACCAATCCCTATGTTCTGTTCTCTGATTTGGCCGATTATGAGTTTGAACTACCTCCGATTGCATTGCAGAAGGAATTATCGGACCTTCTGTGGCAAATGTTCCGTTTGCAGGAGCAATATTCTGATTTATCGGGGAGACGAGGGAACAGGGAACAGGAATGGCGGCTGCCGCGAACATTTCGATATTGTACGAGTTGTAGCGGCCTTAAAGGACTAACTTCGTGTCGCGGCAACCTGCCGCTACCGTTCCCAGCCAATAAGAATGCCGTGGCATTCCGTGCGCGGCTTTTCCTGTTCCCTGTTGACTGTTCCCTGTTCCCTTTGTACTACCCTCTGCTTTTCCACCAACAGCTCGATAAATCAGAATTTCCCTCTTGTCCACAAAAAAGCTGCTCTCCTCGAGCAGCTTTTTTACATCCCAATAAACCCGCAGCGGCGTTGTGGCGCCGCGTAGCAAGTCCTTTAGGGCAAAGCGCAGCATGTCCTTTAGAGCGAAGCGGTCACGTCCGCTTTGGCGCAACGCCGCCCCTGCTTTTCGGGCCAAACCGGCGCTCCCTCACGCCTTGGCCCTTCGCCTCTCCCTCCGCCTTCTCTTGGTGATCAACCTTTTATAATCGTCCGGGGAGCCCTTTTCCAGCTCTCCGCGGATCGTCTCCAACAGGCGATCGAGGCAGTGGTCCACGGATTCCCTTTCCCCCATGTATCTATGCGCGAGATTCGAGTACTGCATGCTTCTGACCCCCATTCTGATCCATTGTCATTCCGTTTTCTCAACCAGCTGGAAAAAATCGCCGAACGCCTCCGCGGCCGCGTGGCCGGCGGCGACGCACTGCAGCACGGGCCGGGCGTACTTTTCCTCGACAAACTGCCTGCGAACGCACTCCGCCTCGGCGGCGGTATCGAAATGGCCCAGGCTCACGTTCTTGCCGTTCTCCCGGCCCGAGGCGATCCACTTGCCCGTCCTCTGATCGAGGCAGACGCCCCGGATGCCGCTGGTGTTCGACGCGGTCAGCTTGCCCTCCAGGATGTGCCGGATGGCGGTCGGCGCGAGGCCGTTGATGGCGAGGGCCTGCTTCCTTTGAAAGGCCAGGACGATGATCCCCTGGTTGCGCTTCTTCAGGCACGCCGGGCACATCCGGTTGTGACGGCTCGGCACGCTCTGCAGCGTGGCCTCCATCTCGGCGCCGCAGTCGCAGCGCCACAGCCAGACGGGGCTGCCGCCCTCCAGCCGGCCCGTCGGTTTCACCGCCGTCAGGTGGCCCCGGCGCTGGCCGGTGACGTCCTGATACTGGTGGCAGCGCGCGCCGCAGGTCCTGGCCCGGCCCTGGAGGAGGCTGTCGCCGCGGATCTCCTTCTGCGCCCCGCAGGCGCAGCGCACGCGCCAGTACTGTCTGCGCTGGGCGGGCCCCTCCACCGTCAGTTCCCCGAAGCGCCGGCCCGTCAGGTCGGCGGCGGCATTCCGGTTCTGGCATCCGCAGGAGATGTCCGGCGTCCTCACCAGGTAGGAGGTGACCACGTCCCGCACGTTTCCGCAGTCGCAGGCGCAGTGCCAGAGTATGCGTCCCCCCTGGCGCTTCTCGGTGGGCCCGAGCACCGTGAGGCTCCCGAACCGCTGGCCCGTCAGGTCCCTCCGAGGCGACAGGCAGCCGCAGCTCTTGGTCGTGCCCCGCAACAGGTTGCTGACGGTGACGTCCGCCTCGTTTCCGCAGTCGCACCGACAGCGCCACACCGTGCGCCCGCTGCGCTTCTCCTCCAGCGGCCAGAGCGCCGTCAGCCGCCCAAACCGCTGGTTCGACAGATCCTTAACCATGGTAACCCCCCGCTTCAGGCCTGCATGCGCTTCTTCACGACCAGCAGTACCGCCGCGCCCAGCATCAGCAGGGTGCCGAGCATGTGGTACAGCGTCGTACCGCTGCCGCCGGTGGAGGGCAGCTTCGCGCCGGCGTCGTTGCCGACGGTCGCCGTTTTGGTCGTTGCGTCAAAGGTGAGCTTGGCATCGTAACCCTTTTGCGTCCATCCCTGACCGGTCCAGTTCACCAGCGAAACGGGCTGGTCCGCGCCGATGTCGACCCTGATGTAGAACTCGCGGCTGCTGGTCAGTATGTATCCCGCCGGCACCTGGGTCTCCGTGACCTTGTAGTAGCCGGAGACGAGACCCTTGAACCAGGCTTTGCCGTCGTCGCCAGTCAGGCCATTCGCGCCATTCGTCGAAGCTTTGACCGTGGTTTCCGATATGATGCTCGCGTTCGTTTCATTCACGCGGCACAGCTCGAACCCGGCCCCGGACAGCGCCTTGGTCATGCCGTTCGAATCCACCTTGATTATATTCAGATTGACCGGGATATCCTCGTTGATGATCGTGACCGTCCGGTTCTCGCCGGTATCGTCATCCGCCACCACCGCGCCTTCCGCCGTATTCACAGCCTCTCCGTCGCCCTTTTGATAGGTGGTATTCACGCCAGTGAGGGTGGCTTCCACCACGTAGTAGGAAGCCGCGCTCCAGGTTTGGCTGGTCTCGTCGTAGACAAACCTGGGCAGCTTGTCGCGCTTCCATACAGACCAAGAAGCGGGATTCCCGTTGGCGGCAGGTGTGTAGGTCACCTTGCCCACAATCGCCGCGTTATTCTCCTTGTAGATCTCTCCATTGGCTGTTCCGAGCTTCTGATAGAGCGTGAAATTGATCTCCTTCGACTGGGAGAATACCCGGTCTTCGTTGCTGCCTGTGCTTTGCTTCCACAGCTTGGTGACGGAGATGTCCGTGGTGGGCAGGGTGTTTCTCAGGTGGAACACGTTCGCCCGGTTCGGATCCGTATCCTGGGTGGCCTCAGCTCCTTCGGTCAACAGCTCGTTGTTGTCCAGCTTCGCGGAGGTCTCTACCACCGTATACACGATCTCTTTTCCGTTCTCATCGTACTTCGGCAGCTTCGCCCATGTGTAGCTCCAGCTGCCTTCGACGGGCAGGGTCACCGCGCCCTCTGTGCCAAACACATGGCCTTCCGCATCCTGCGCAACGACATCATTGCCCTTCTTCAACTGGACAACGATGCTGGCGTTCTGGATATTCTCGATCTCAGTGCCGTCCGGCCGGAACCACTTCTTATCGACCTCTACGCTCTTGGTCTCGATGTTGTTGGCCACCTTCGTGCCGGTCACATCCTTGCCGACGCCGCGGGGAATGGTCACGGTCTGGCTCACATAGCTGACCGCGTACTGGCCGAGCCGTTCGCCAACCTTCTCCACTCCGGCGCCGTTCTCCCTGACCTCGTAGACCCTGTAGGTGCCGCCGATTTCCAGGTTTTCAAATTTCGCCGTGGTGGACGTGCCGTCAGTAACGGTGATTTCCTTCGGTTCGTCAACCAAGGTCTCTTCTTCGTTGGGTTCGGTGCTGGTCACCTGGTACAGCGCCACCTTGAAGCTGCCGCTGAGGTTGGCTTTCGCGCCGTCCACCCGGATTTCCTTGGTGACCTCCAGGCTGCCCTTCTCCTCGGTCTTGTTGGTGATGGTGACCGATTCATTCCTCGTTTCGTGATCAATGGTTCTGCTTGTCCCGCTGCCGGTCACGGTGTACACAACCTGGTTGATCGTCGCGTTGTCGCCGGTCACCTTATTGCCGCTGTCATCCAGCTCGTAGACCTTGTAGGTGCCGTAAACCAGCTCCTGGAAGGCTGTCTCGCCGGTACCGTTGGCGCCCAGGGTGATCTCCTGCGTCCCGACATGTGCCTCATTCCCGTCGTCCACCTTGTACAGGCCGATCTTGATCTTCTTGCCCTCAACCAGGTCGTCAGGTTGTTCGTTGTACAGGGTCACCTTATTGACGGTCAGAGAGCCTTTTTGCGTCTGGTTGTTCGTGATGCTGGTGTTGCCTGTGCGATTGGCCTTGGTAATCACCGCGCCGCTGTTGTCGGTGGTGACGCTGTATTCCACGCCGCCGATGGTCGCGCTTGAACCGGTGACCGCGCTTCCATTTTCCGCCGTCAGCTCATACACGTAGTAGGTGCCCACGGGCAGATTGGTAAAGCTGGTGCTGCCGGTGCCGTTTTCCTCGATGGTGATCGACTTGTCATCCTGCCCGGCCACGCGGGTGGTTCCCGCCGCGTCGCTGAATATTCCGACCCAGAACCTCTTTCCGTTGGCCGTGGAATCGACTCCACCGTTCGTCTTTACGGTCTTGGTGACGTCGATCTGGCCGACCACGCGGGTATTTTCGATGCTGGCGTTGGTGGTTTTCACCACGGTGCCGTTGGTGTTGGTGCTGCCTGTCTGTTCGTAGGCGGGGTCCTCCGCCTCGGTGACGGAATAGTCCACCCCGTAGGGCAGGTTCTCCAGTGTGACGGACTCGCCGCCCTTCAGCGTGACGGTGGCCTTTCTGTCGCCATCCACGGATACACTGCTCACCGCGCCGGTGGCGCTGTAGGTCTTGCCCGCCATATCAGCGGCCTTGTCCCCGGTGAACGCGATGGTGAAGGTGAAGGACTTGTCCGTCTCGCCGGTGGGCGTGGTGCCGGCCAGGGTCTTGGTCAGCGTCAGGCTGCCGCGTTTGGCCTCGTTGGTGATCGTGACGACGCCATCCTGTTCGGATATCGGATCGCCGCTGTAGGACGTGAGATCGTAGTAATCCAGGCTGCAGGCTGTCTCAACCACATAGTAGTAGTAGGGATTGCCCTGGCCGTCGTACTTGTCCTCGGCGTCGAAGGTGTGCTGCCAATTGGCGTCCTTATTGGTGAGCGTGTAGCTCTTGACCTGGAACGTGGAATCCTCCATGTAGCCCTCGGGCGCGGACGCCGGGGAAGCGGTGGTCACGTTGGATGCGCTTTCATTGCTCGCGAGCGTCATGCTATCGCCGTTGGCGGCCATCCGTGGCGCACGCGCCGCAGGGGTCATGTTCACCGCCATGCGGGGACGCGCAGCCATGAGCCCGGAGTTGCTGCTGAGCGTTTCCACCTTGACAAACGATTCGATGAACTGGTTGCCGCTGTCGGTGACCAGCACCAGGTTGTAGTGTCCGTCATGGGACGGCGTGAATGAGAACCTGAGCGTGCCGGAGGAATTCGCCTCCGTGGTGGCCTTGGGCGTCCAGGAATGACCGGGCAGCTGGTCCGCAGCCGTACCCGTCCCGCTGAGCTTGGTGCCATTGGGATCGATGTCGCCCTCCATCACGTAGAGCCACAGGCGATCGGGATACAGGCCGTTCGTGATCTCCGCAGAGAAGGTATACGTCGTGTTGGCCATCAGGCCCTCGGTCTCGCGGAATCCCTTCCAGCTATAGGCGTTTGTCAGGCCGTCCTTCGTCCACAGCTTGATGGAGACGTTGCCGGTCTCCTCGTGCACCCTGTTGACGGCAGTCAGGGCAAACACATTGTCCGTCCTGCCGTTGTCGGGCATGACAAAGGTAAACTCGTCCGTCGTCCTGTCGTAGCCGGAGGGCGCGGAAACCTGCTCAAAGCGGTAGCTGCCGGCGACCAGATCACCGTCGATCTTTATCTCGCCGTTTGCGTCGGTGAAATAATTGTCAAAAGTACAGTTGCCATTCAGGTACAGCGCGAATCTGCCGCCCTGCAGCGGGTTGCCGGAAGGATCGGTCAGCTTCAGCGTCACCGAACCCCTGGATTGCTTCCTGTTGGTCACCTCAACCGTTCCGGTGTACTTGCCCGATTCGGTGCCCACGGTGAAGGTGTCGCTGTCGGCCATCGTTGCAATCATGTACGCGTCGGAGGCGACGTTCCGCTGCTTGAACTGATAGGTGCCGGAGTCCAGGTTATTCTCGAAGATCCGGCCCTCGATGTCGGTGGTGAGGCCGCTCTTGAATACTCTTTCGTCCTTGTACAGGTCGAAGGTCGCGCCCTTGATCGGCTCGCCGGTGACCTGGTCCCTCAGGTAGAGGGTGAATGCGCCGACCGGCTTGGTCGCGGTATTGACCATGTGGATGTGCTTCTCCTGCTGGTCCGTCGACTCCGTCACAGTCCATTCTTCAGAGAATTCATTTTGTGCTTGATAGCCGTCCGGTACGATCTCACGCAGCTTGTATTCACCCGGCTCCAGCCCGGTGAAGGACACCTGGCCATTGGCGTCGGTATACGCGGTTATGGTGGTGGGCTCTCCGTCCTTCCAAAGGTATATCAGCACATGCTCGAGGGGCTGATCATCCGGCGTGGTCAGGGTCAGCACCACGGAGCCCCTGGTCTTCTTCGCGTAGCGGTGCAGCTCGACGGTGACGCTGGCCTCCGGCTCCGTGGGCACGGGCTGCCACTGCTTCTTGACAGTGACCTGCACCTTTTCGCGGGTGTTGGTCACCTTCGCCGTGCCGTTCTGGCCCTCGTCGGCCTCTTCCTCGGTGGCCCGGGTCTTGGTGTGGACCTTCGAGAACTTGCCCGTCACATCCACCCTTCTGATCCCGCCGGGCGCGTTCGCGTCTTCCACCAGCTCCACGACAGAGGTCTCTCGAACGGCATAGTCCACCTCGTAGACATTGCCCTCGGCATCCACGACGGTCTTGGGCAGCTGCTCGAAGGCGCCCTCCCAGGCCTGGGCCTCGTCGCCCTTGAGGATGAGCTGGGTGGCGTCCAGCGTCTCGTCCGCAAACAGGGGATCCCCCGCCACGGGCTTATAGGCCTCATCGCCAAATTCGACGACAACCGGCCAGTCGAGAATCTGCTCTGCGGGCAACGCGTCGCTGGCGGTGCGAATCTTACGGGCGTAATAATACAGGTCCAGCGTGACCTCGGTGTTAGCCGGGGCGGTATTGTCCGCGCCCCAGTCCTTTTCCACATCCAGGCGGACGTATTCCTTGTGCAGGGTGTTCGCCAGGGAGATGACGTTGGTGCCATCCTCCGCCTTGGTGACGACGGGACCGGTGAGCACGAAGCGGTCGCCGGTGTTGCTCTCGCGGATGGTGTCCACCTTCACATAGTAGCTGTAGCGGGGATCCAGCTCGCTGGCCGCCCAGGTCTCGGTCCAGTCGTTTCCGCTGGTCAGCGTGACGTCTGCAAATTTGCTCTCATCGTCGGTCACGCCCATGTAGCCGCTCTGATCGGCGGCGTCCATGGACAGCACGCTGCAGCCGATGCCGGAATCCGTCACCTTGCCGTCCTCGAAGGTCACGCTGATGTCCGTATTATTGGTAATCCTGACCCTGTAGACGTTCGCGTCCTTCTTGTAGAACGCTTTGTTCGTGGTGGTATTGTCCGCCGCGTAGGTGATGGCCTGCTTGCCCGTTCGCGTCATGGGCGCGTTGGTGGACACCGAGCAGTTGCTGCTGTTCAGGCTGCTGGTCTTGTTCGCGCCAACGGAGAACACCAGCGCGGAATCCTGCTTCACCCAGCCGCTCCAAAGCTCTGTAAAGCTGCCATCGCCCTGCTTTTTGGCGTTGACGGTGACTTTATAGCTGGCCTTGTGCGCCTCGGTCGTGCCGCGCTTCCAGACCTGGGCTGTGACCACGACCTTCTTGTCCGCGGCGCTGACGGGGGTATACTCCGTGCCATCCTGGGTGTACCACTTCTTGGTCACCTTCATGGGGCTCATCGCGTTGGTGACGGTGACCTTGCCGTCGCTGAAATCGTCGCCCGCGGCGTCGACCTTGGCGATGGTCGCCTTATACTGGTCGGTTACGTCCACGCCATTGACCTTCACGGCGGTCTCCACGGCGTAGTAGTCCACCTCATAGGTCTGCCCGCCAACCTGGATCGTCTTGGGCAGGCCGGTGAACGCGCCCTTCCAGTTGGTCTTGTCGGACGAGCTGGCCGTGAGGGAGATCGCGGTGGTCAGGTCGCTGGCAAAGCCCTCGGCCATTGCGCCATCCTCCCCGCGGACAGGCAGGTATTCGTCATATGCCGGCCACGCCTCGCCGCTGCCCTGCGGGCGCTTGGCATAGCGCAGCTCCATCGTCACCTCGGCGCCATCGGCGGGCAGGTTGTTCTGGGTGTCCCAGACCTTTTCAACCTCCAGCTTGGTGCCGTTGGCATAGACATTGTAGACGTAGAATTCCAGGAAGCCGTTCTTCTTGTCCTCGCCGGATACCGGCGTGAACCAGCCCAATACCTCCGGCGCGCTGGCGTAAGTCTTGCTGCCATCCGCGGCATCGCTCAGGGTGTAGGTCTTGCTGTAGTGCATCGGGTTGGGATGCGCCGTCTTGTTGTCGTAATCGCCATAGCCGCGGCGCACATATTCGGTTTTGATGTAGGTCTCCTTGTACTGCCACGCGTCGCCGTCCGCGTCGGTGATGGTCCGGGGCAGACTATCTTCGTCGTTGTGCTCGGTGATGAAGTACATGCCGGGCTTCACCGCGTAGTCGTAGACCTGGCCCATGCCGTCCTGGCTCACGGCGATGTCCTTTTCGCGCAGCTTGGTATAGCCGCTGTAATCGGGAGAAGTGTCGTTATACTGTTCGACGTTCAGGTCCTTTACGCTGTTGGCCTTGCCGGAATCGGTATTCGCGCCGGCATTCTGCCAGATCTCCATCCTGTTGACGATCTTCTGAGAGGTGTTGAGCTTGATCAGCTTGCCGCTCTCATCGACGATCATCTTGTTGATCTCAATGGCAACGATGTCAGCGCTGTCCTTTTCCGCGTCGCCGCCGAGGACGAAGTCCATGCCGCTGTTGTTAAGAGAATCGATGCAGCCGGCCTTCCAGAGGTTGCGGTGCTCCGTGTTGACGTTTCCGTTGAATATCTCCCTGATCGGCGGGCACTCGTTTCTCAAATCCCAATAATCGAAGCTCGCCGCCATTTCGATATCCAGACTGACCGACAGCTTTTCATAGGTGCCGTCCGCGTTCTTTTGGTACAGCTGGCCGTGCTCCAGGTCCGCCATGTCAAAGGTCAGGGGCTTGGTGGCCGACACCATATAGGTGATTCTGTTCTGCAAGCGCTGTGCCCGAACGGTATCGTTATTGACGTTCCACTCGCTTTGGGGAACCGGCGGAAGATTGGCGACCTTGAACCGGCCCTCGATACGAACCTGGACCGTACTGTACTGGGTATGCGCGTTCGCGGAATAGCCGGTAACGACAAATGCATCGTCCAGCTCATTGCCATCCTTGTCAAACGCCCTGATGGTAGCGCGCTTCATATCCTCCGGCGTAATCCGCACGTCATCATTTTTCAGCGTCAGTGTGACGTCCGAAAGTACATGGTATTCCTGCCAATTGCCTTCATCATCCTTGTAATAATAGGTACCGTAAGCCAACGGGACCTCAACCTGAGAATCGCCGGAGATGGAAATATCGATGTGGTCCACCTGGTGGTTCCTGATTTTGTCATTCTCTTCCTTGGGTATGGCGGTAGTGTCTGCAAATAGTATGTTGACAGCATCGTCGCCACTCTGCGCGCCGAGCAGACGGATCGGAACGCCGTTCTCATCCTTCATGACGCCAAAGTACTTGCCGTTCCGCCAGGCGTCACCGTTGCCGGCCCAGATATGGTAGTTCCATTCCGAATACTTTGTCAGGTTCAGCATGCCGTCGCGATTGTTGACCTGGTACGGATAGACGCGATCCCCATTGTCATCGATCCAGGGGGTAGGGTTATTCAGGCTCATCCTGCCAGCCTGGACGTCCGCATAGGTCTCCTCTGTAAGCGCGTTGCCCGAAGCGGGATTCAGATACCTGCGATAGAAGTCGGACGCCAGCATGTTATCCCAATAGCCCGTAGCTTCTGTGTCGAAGAATATGTGATTATCCTCAACGGTCCAGGCAACGGGGTTATCCGCAAAAATCTTGTGGGTGGAAGGATCATAATCCACCTTGGTCAACGTCGCGTCGTTGTTGACCATGTAGTAATCGTTCGAATTGTCGGGATAGTTGACCAGTACAATATACTTGCCGCCATTCTGGGCGAGCGGGTTAACATAATTCACGTTGATATAGCAGTTGTCCGTGTTCTTATAATACCAGCCCGCAAAGCCGGAGCCACCGCCGCCCCAGGCGTTCAGAGAATAGTCCGTGCCGTCAGAATTTGCAGTTATTGTGTATTGGCTGTTATGCGCTTCAACCGCAAAAGCCATTGGCGTATTGCTCAGTGTGACATGAGCATTTTGTGTATTCAGACTGTTTTTCGAGAAATACAAATACTGCTTCTGGTTATTAACCATCGTATAGATGTAATACTTACCATCCGAAGCAGATTCAAATCTCCAGTTTGCCGCCTGGCTGGCATCTGTAGTTGAAGCAAGATGGTTCGGACTGCCACCGGTGGCATTGGCAGTCATGTAATAAGACCCAAAGCTGAATGTAACGTCTCTTCCCGTCACAATGCCGCCCGGCCTGCTGGGATCGGTGATCACTGCATACACCGAGAACGAATCCGTCTCGAACCGCACCTTCGCGGTCTCAGCTTCAGCTTCCTCATCCTCCCCGGCTTCCGTCTGCATCACAACAGGGCCGTCCTTCTCATCGAAGTGAACGACCTTCAGTTCTTCCCCGGTCTGGGGCGCGTCGGCCAGGGCGATGTCCACGGTCACGGCGGCGGCGGGCTCGACCTTCTGCGCGTCGGCCCAGATCTCGATGTCGAAGAAGCGGGCGTAATCAGCCTCGGGCTGCTCGTTTTCCTCTGCGTCAGCCTCGGCGCTCGCTTCGCCGGAGGCAGCCCTTCTGGCCTCCTCCAGGTAGTTGGCATACTCCTCGTCCCCGGGCAGGATCTCCCGCACCTTCAACTCCGCGTCCACGGGAATCTCCGCGTCCTCGCCGTAGGTGACGGTGATATTGTAGGTCTCTCCGCCGGCGGTGATGACGGTCCGGGTCAGCTGGGCGTCGGTCACGGCGACGGTGATCACCTCGCCGCTCTTCATGGTGACGGTCAGGGTCTCGTCGGTATTGAAGGGCTTCAGGGACACCAGCGCCCAGTCGGGGGCCTGGAGCACCTTGTCGTTCAGCCCGGCGAGCTGCGCCTCGGTCAGCTCGGCGGAAACCTCGGATTCCAGCTCGAATTTCTTCTTCAGCGCGCCGACGGTCATGTTCATCTCCACCGGCACGACCTTCACCAGGCTCTCGTCGGAGAAGGCGACGCGCTCGATGTTCTCCACGAACAGGTCGACGTCTTCCTCGGCGTCCGCCACCAGGCCCAGCGCCGGGGCGAGCTCGCGCATGCCGACGGCCCCGCCGCCCGGCAGGGTAAAGGTGTAGGTCTGGCCGTCCACGCCGTAGTGGAAATCCACGGTGTAAACGATGCCGTACACCGAGAAGCTGGCGGCGTCGAAGCTGACGGTCTCGTCCGCCTGGCTGGCCTCGATGATCTCGGGGCCCGCCTCGGCGAAGTGGACGGCCTTCACGGCGTCCGCGCTCTGCTCGGCCAGGGTGGCCTTGACCTCCACCGGCTGGGCGGGCTGCACCGCGTTGCCCTCGGCATCCAGGATCGTGATGTCGAAGAACCGGGCCAGCGTGATGGTTTCCTTACCCTTCAACAGCTCGGCGGTCTGCTCGAGGTAGTCGCCCTCGACCTCCTCAACCGCCAGGGTCGCGCCGGCGGGGATGCCGGCCTCGGGGCCGTAGCCCACGGAGATGTTCCAGGTCGCGCCCTCGGCGTCGATGTATTTCGTCTCGATGGTCTCGGTGATGACGACGGCGTACACGGAGAAGGTGTCGGCCTCAAAGCCCACGCTGGATTCCTCCGACTCCGTCGCTTCACCTTCCTGCGCCTCGCCCTCGGCGGCTTCCTCCGCCGGGGCCTCGGTGGCGGGCATCTCGACCTTCACTTCGGTCTCGCCCGCAGGGGCCTCGCTCTGGCTCTCGACGACCTCGGTCTCGCCCGCGTCGTCCACGTGGACCACCACGGCCTCCTGCTGCTGCTCCTTCTCTTCCACGCGCATCACCACGCTGATGGGCAGCAGGGGCTCGATCTCGTTGCCCTCGGCGTCGGTGAAGGTGATGTCCACGGCGTGGACCCGCTTGACCTCGACGAACTCCTCGGACACGGTGTCCTCGATGTCGGTCAGCGTCTTTTCGTCCTCGACGTCCGCGACGGCCATGGTCGTGCCCTCGGGGAACGCGCCCTCGGGGGCCGATACGGCCACCGCCACATACTCGGTGCGGCCCTCGAAATCCTGGGCCGGATAGGCGATCACCGGCGCTTCGGCGGCTTCCTCTTCCTCGGGCAGCGCGCAGTTCACCAGCGTCAGCGCGTAGCGGCTGCCGTTGTCCACGGTGATTTCGGTGGCTTCGAAGCGCTGCAGCGGGGTGACCAGGTAGTCGCCCTCCGCTTCCTCGATGCTCAAAACCGCTTCATCGTATTCAATGTGCCATACTGCCGCTTCGGCGGGCTCGGCGTCCGCCGCGGCTGCTTCGGTTTCCTCCGCCGCGTCTTCGGCAGGCTCCCCGGCGTTCTCGGCCAGCGCGTCCTCAGCCGGCGCTTCCACTTCCGGCGCGGCCTCGGCCAGCAGCGCGTTCAGGGACAGCGGGTATTCGGTGACCCCGGACAGATCCACGGTGGCGGTGATGACGGGCTGCTCAGCAGCGCCCTCGCCCTCAGTGGATTCGCCGTCACCGGCGTCCCCCGCTTCCTCCTGGGCTTCGGCTTCCCCATCGTCCGTTTCCTCGCCGATTCCGGCAGCTTCTTCTTCACCCGCGGTGGGCTCCGCTTCGTCGGGCTGTTCTTCCTCAGGCAATTCTTCTTCGGGCTGCTCCTCAGCAGGCTGCTCTTCCTCTGCGAGCTGCTCCTCCTCGGCGGGCTGCTCCTCCTCGGCCTGTTCTTCTTCGGACTGCTCCTCAGCAGGCTGCTCCTCCTCTGCGGGCTGCTCCTCTTCGGTGGGCTGTTCCTCCTCGGGCTGTTCTTCTTCGGACTGCTCCTCTGCAGGCTGCTCTTCCTCGGGCTGTTCTTCTTCGGCGGGCTGCTCCTCTTCGATAGGCTGCTCCTCCTCGGCGGGCTGCTCCTCCTCGGCGGACTGCTCCTCCTCGGCGGGCTGCTCCTCTTCGGCGGGCTGCTCCTCTTCGGCGGGCTGCTCCTCGACGACCGCTTCTTCGCCCTGCTCGACGGCTGCCTCGCCCTCTTCGACGGGCTGCTCCTCTTCGGGCTGCTCCTCCTCGGGTTGCGCCTCGATGACTTCTTCCTCGCCCTGCTCGACGACTACCTCGCCTTCCTCGGCGGGCTGCGCCTCGATAACTCCTTCCTCGCCCTGCTCGGCGATCTCGCCTTCCTCTTCAGGTTGCGCCTCGATGACTTCTTCCTCGCCCTGCTCGACGGCGATCTCGCCTTCCTCGGTGGGCTGCGCCTCGCTCTGCGCTTCAGTCTGCTCGGCGACCTCCTCGCCCTCCTCGGCGGGCTGGGCTTCGACGACAATCGCTTCTATGGAGGCGCTTTCTTCCTCCGTCTGGTCATCCCCTGCGGGAATGGCCGCTTCTTCGCCCTGCTCGTCCTCCATTGGGGCGGTTTCGCCTTCCTGCTCTGCATCGACTTCGGTCTGTTCCTGTTCGGTGGGCTGCTCGTCCCCGGCGGGCGCTGCGTCTTCGCCGACCTCATCGACGACTTCGGTCGGTTCCTCGGTGACGGGCGCGACCGCCTCGGCAGGCTCAAGGTCCTCGACGGACACATCGTCCAGCGCAGGCACGTCGTCCACCGCAGGCACGTCGTCCACTTCGGGCACGTCGTCCACCTCGGGCGTCTGTTCCACTTCGTGCGTCTCTTCCACCGCGGGGGTGTCTTCCACAACAGGCGCGGCCTCCGCCACCGGCGTGTCGTCTCCGGTAATGGCGATGTCCCCTTCAGGCGCGATGTCCACAACAGGCGCGGCCACACCGTCCAGCAGCTCAATGACCAGGATATCGTCGGCGAGGATCAGCGCAAGCTGCATCCTGTCGAAATCCTTCCTGGCCCAGATCCTGTAATCGTCGCCGGTCTTCTCGATGCCGATCAGGTCATTTTCCGTTTCTTCATCGTCCACGATGCCCACATCGACGATGTCCGCGAAATCGATTTCAAGCGACAGCGCACGAATGATCCCGCTGAGCATGGCCTCCTGGCCCAGCGTGAAGCTGAACGCTCTTTCTTCGCTTTCGTTCGACGCCAGGCCCGGGGTCACGTCCTCAATTTCCAGCGCGTTATCCATATCGCTGAGGGACAGCTCCAACCCCTGGTCCGCAAGCCCCGGATCGACGATGGCATCGCCCTGGATATCCAGATCGGCGGCGCCCAGCTCGATCTCCGGGCTTTCCTGGTAGCAGGCATCCGTATGAATGTGCTCATGCCTGCCGCAGACCAGCGCATCCCCGTCATAGCAATCCGGGGTGTGGAAGTGTTCTTCCGGGTAACCGCACATGGGGATGCGTTCGAGCGTGTTCGCATCCCGCCTGAGCGTGTGCATGGTGAACAACAGCACCACCACGCAAAGCATGGAGAGGGTTCTTTTCAAGATCCTCTTCTTCCTGGCACTCCTTACGATGCTATTCAGCGGATTGTTATTCATATTTTAACCTTCTTCCTGCCTGTATCGGTCGGTCTGCGTCCGTCCGCCATCCTATCAGCCTGTATGATCCGAGTGCCCAACGCACTCTTTTTTGTGTTGTTTGTTGCGTTTTCAGCCTGTTTTCATTAATATATGCCTTGGAGGCGGCATACAAGTCCTGAAAATATTCAGGATACTCCGTCTACATTTTACTGTATATGGCAACAGAAATACAGTGGCAAATAATTTGGTTTTGATGGTCAATTTTTTCAATATAAGTAACAAAATATACAGTACAAATATTTGCCGCGAGAGCCTGGCCGACCGGCCGGCCACGCAGACGGTCGGGGCCGTAGCCAGGACGGAAATCTGATCGGGTACGGTGTGACGCAACTGTGACGCATGCCGCGCTATAACGCACCCATCGAGAACAGCCCACCGGCCGATGAAAAGGAGGAACCCAAAATGAAGAAAATGATCGTCATGCTGCTGATGTGACCGAGACCACGTTTATCGCCCCGGTGATCGACGACGACGGCGAGGCCGAAGAGATGGTGACCGTCACCATCGGCGTCACCAGCCTGGCAGACGAGGACGCCGCCATGGCGCGCGACGACGCGATCAGCGCCATCGTCGACACCCTGAGGGTGGACGACTGACAAGGCGCGACGTAGCAAACCGCATGCGGGCACGCGCCTGCATGCGGTTTGCTTTGGTAAATTCTGATTTGTCGGGCTATGAAAGGGGAGCCCTATCCCCCGCTTCGCGGGTACTTCCCCACTTCGGTGGGGAAGCTTTTGGGGGCACCAAGCTGCTTTTTAGCTTCCCCGCCGCAGTGGCATCGAGCGCCCGGAAAACAGTCCAGTGGACTGTTTTCAGCGAGATGGGGCCGATAGGCCCGTGGAGAAGTGGCCCGAAGGGCCGATAGGGCTCCCCCTTCTGTCAGCCCGACAAATCAGAATTTACGATACAATGCCAAATAAACAGGGAAGCGCCTGTCACGCGCTTCCCTGTTTGTTTGCCATTCCCCCGCCCCGTCAGACCGCGGAGCTGTTCAGATAGGCCTCCTGCTCGGGCGTCAGCCGGTCGATGGTGACCCCCAGGAAGGCCAGCTTGCGGTTGGCCACCTCCAGGTCCACCTCGGCGGGAACGTCGATCAGCTTCTCCTTCAGCTCGCCCGCGTGCTCCACCAGGTACTTCGCGGAGAGCGCCTGGATGGCAAAGCTCATGTCCATGATCTCCGCCGGATGTCCGTCGCCCGCCGCCAGGTTCACCAGCCGGCCCTCCGCCAGCACGTACACGTGCTTGCCGTTGGGCAGGGTGTAGCCCATGATGTTGGCGCGCATCTCGCGGATCTCCGTGGAATACTCCCTCAGCCACTTCATATCCACTTCCACGTCGAAATGGCCCGCGTTGCAGAGCACCGCGCCCTCCTTCATCACCATGAAGTCGGGCTGGGTGATGACGCCGGCGCAGCCGGTCACCGTCACGAACAGGTCGCCCAGCACCGCCGCCTCGTGCATCGGCAGGACCTCGAAGCCGTCCATGACCGCCTCGATGGCGCGGATGGGGTTCACCTCGGTCACGATGACCTTCGCGCCCAGCCCCTTCGCCCGCATGGCCACGCCCTTGCCGCACCAGCCGTAGCCCGCCACCACCACGTACTTTCCGGCGACGATCAGGTTGGTGGTGCGGTTGATGCCGTCCCACACGGACTGGCCGGTGCCGTAGCGGTTGTCGAACAGGTGCTTGCAGTCTGCGTTGTTCACCTTCACCATGGGGAATTGCAGCTTGCCCTCTTTGTTCATGGCGATCAGTCGGACGATGCCCGTGGTGGTCTCCTCGCAGCCGCCGATCACGTATTGCAGCTCGTCCTGCATCTCGGTGTGCAGCATGTGCACCAGGTCGCCGCCGTCGTCGATGATGACGTTGGCGTGGTGGGACAGGGTCTCGCGAATGTGGGCGAAGTACTCCTCCTCGGTGGCCCCGTGCCAGGCGAACACGTTCAGGCCCGCCTTGACCAGCGCCGCCGCCACGTCGTCCTGGGTGGACAGCGGATTCGAGCCGGTCACGTACATCTCGGCCCCGCCTGCGGCAAGGACCTTGCACAGGTAGGCGGTCTTGGCCTCGAGGTGGATGGACAGCGCGATCCGCTTGCCCTCAAAGGGCCTGTTCTTTGTGAAGTCCGCCTCCAGGCTGCGCAACAGGGGGCAGTTGCGCCGCACCCATTCGATCTTGTTCTCGCCGGAGGGCGCCAGGCTGATGTCTCTGATGATGCTCACAGTCGTTACCTCCAATGTATTGTCATTGCCCGATCATTCCGATATATCCGTCATTATACCATGATTGTCGGCGTCTCTCCCTTCGGGAGCCGCCGACCCGGCCAACCGCGCTTCGCGCTGGTTGCCTAATCATTATACCATCCATCTTCATGATAGCACTTCCCTCCCGCCCTGTCGAGCGCTGTCCCCTCTCTTTTTCAGTTATATTTTGCGTTTCGGCATTGCATTGACTTGCTTTCCCGAACATGATAAAATTGGTATATTCAGATATATAACCATAGCTACGGGAGGCAAGCATTCATGGATTATACCCTCGAATACTTCCAAAAATCGGCGGACTACATACGCGCCATCGTGCCCTGGCGTCCTGAGGTCGCCGTCGTGCTGGGGTCGTTCCTGGGCCCGTTTGCGGACGCCATCGAAGATCCCATCGTCATCGAATACGGGGACATCCCGAACTTCCTGGTCTCCACCGTGCAGGGCCACGCCGGCAAGCTGATCTTCGGCACCGTGGCGGGGCGGCGCGTGGTGTGCATGTCCGGGCGCTTCCACTCCTACGAGGGCTACGACTTCGAACAGCTGGTGATCCCGGTGCGCCTGTTCAGGCTGCTGGGCGCGAAGGCGCTGATCCTGACCAACGCCGCCGGCGCGGTGAACACCGAATACCGCCCCGGCGACATCATGCTCGTCTCGGACCACATCAAGCTGACCGGAAACAGCCCCCTGCGGGGAAGGAACATAGACGCCTTCGGCCCGCGCTTCTTCGACGTGAGCCACATGTACACCCCCGAGCTGCGCGCCCTGGCCCGGGAATGCGCCGAGGGCACCGGACTTACGCTGCGGGAGGGCGTGTACATGTTCTTCACCGGGCCCCAGTTCGAAACCCCGGCTGAGATCCGCGTCGCCCGCATACTGGGCGCGGACGCCGTGGGCATGTCCACCGTCACCGAGGCGCTGACGGCGGCCCACTGCGGCATGCCGGTGCTGTGCCTGAGCGTGATGACCAACATGGCCGCGGGCGTGCTGGACCAGCCGCTGACCCAGGAGGAGGTGCTCGAGACCGCGACGACCGTCGCCGCGCGCCTGAGCGTCTGCCTGAAGAAGATCATCGAACGCATCGGGGAGGTGGTGGCGCTGTGAGGCTGCTGATCAAGAACGCGGGCATACTGGCCTGGAAGGACGAACGCTTCGACTATATCCCCGAGGGCTTCCTGGGCATCGACGGGGACAAAATCGACTACATCGGCGCCCAGCGTCCGGCGGCGGACTACGACCGGGAGAAGGACATGCGGGGCAAGCTGCTGATCCCCGGGCTCATCAACTGCCACTGCCACGCGGCGATGACGCTGCTGCGGGGCATCGGCAGCGACCTGCCGCTGAGCCGCTGGCTGTTCGAGGCGGTGTTCCCCGTGGAGGACCGCATGAAGACCGAGGACTTCATCGCCGGCAACCAGCTGGCGATGCTGGAGCTGCTGGCCAGCGGGGTCACCGCCTTCAGCGACATGTACATGGAGCCCCGGAACGCCCTGATCCGGCTGAACGAACAGGTGGGCATGAAGATCAACCTGACGCGGGTGGTGCAGGCCTTCGACCCCGCCGAGCCCCCGGAGAAGAACTTCCGCGTCCGCGAATCATTGGCTCTGTTCGACGAATGCCACGGCTGCCAGGACGGGCGCATCCGGGTGGACTTCAGCGTGCACGCCGAGTACACCACCAACGACGCCGTCACCCGCTACTACGCCGACAGAATCCGCCCCTACCGGGAAAAGGGCGCGCGGGTGCAGCTGCACCTGTCCGAGACCCGCAAGGAGCAGCAGGAGTGCGTCCAGCGCCACGGCATGACCCCCGCCGCCTGGTTCGAGGCCATGGGCATATTCGACCTGCCCGCCGCCGCAGCCCACTGCGTGTGGTGCACCCCGGAGGACCTGGACATACTGAAGGCCCACGGCGTGTATCCGATCCACAACCCCACCAGCAACCTGAAGCTGGGCAGCGGCTTCGCGCCCCTGCCCCAGATGCTGGACAGGGGCCTGACGGTGGCGCTGGGCACCGACGGCGCGGCCAGCAACAACAACCTGAACCTGTTCGAGGAGATGCACCTGGCCGCCATCGTCACGAACGGGCACATGCTGGACCCGGAGCTGATGCCGCCCGACACGGTGCTGCGCATGGCGACGGTGAACGGGGCCATGCTCCAGGGCCGGGACGACACCGGCTGCCTGGCCGTGGGCAAGAAGGCCGACATCGTGGCCGTCGACATGGACCGGCCCCACCTCTACCCGGCCTTCGAGCCGCTGCCGATGCTGGTGTACGCCGCCCAGGCCAGCGACGTGGTGATGACCATGGTGGACGGCAAAATACTGTATGAGAACGGCGAATACCTGACCCTCGACCGGGAAAAGGTGATGTACGACGCGAAGCAGGCCGTGAAGCGGCTGTACGGAGGGCGATGACATGGAGCGACAGGACAGGGACCTCGCCTTCATGCTGCAATATGAAAACATCGCATGGTTCGACGGCGGCGCGGTGCGCATACTGGACCGCCGGGTCTATCCCGGAAAGGTGGAATTTGTAACCTGCAAGACGCACCAGGAAGTCACCCAGGCCATCGCCGACATGGTCACCCAGAGCGCCGGCCCCTACACTGCCGCGGCCATGGGCATGGCCCTCGCCGCCCACGAATGCCGGGGCCGAAACGCCGCCGGGCAGCTGGCGTGGCTGGAGGACGCCGCCGAGAACATCAGCCACGCCCGCCCCACCACCGTCTCCCGGATGAAGATCATCACAGACGGCTGCCTCGCGGCGGCCCGGCGGGCCATCGAAGCCGGCGAGGACGCGGCCCGGGCGATCATGGCGCACACCGTCGAGGCCAACGACCTGCGCTACAGCAAGGTCCGCCGCACTGCGGGTTACCTGGTGGACCTGATCCCCGACAACGGCACGGTCATGACCCAGTGCTTCGGCGAGACCGTCGTGGGCATGATGCTGAAGGAATGCCGGGACCGGGGCAAGACCATTCGCCTGTTCTGCCCCGAGACCCGCCCCTACTTCCAGGGCGCGCGGCTGACCGCCACCGTCTGCCGGGACATGGGCTTCGACGTGACCGTGATCACCGACAACATGCCCGCCACGGTGATGCAGAACGAGGGCGTGAACGTATTCACCTCCGCCGCGGACGCCATCTGCCTGGACGGCCACGTGGTCAACAAGGTGGGCACCTTCCAGATCGCCATCGTCGCCAAGTATATGGGCATACCCTACTTCGTCACCGGCGCGCCGGACCCCGGCCACCCCACCGTCGACACCGTTACCATCGAGATGCGCGACCCGGAATTCGTGCTCCAGGCCATGGGCACGCGCACCGCCACCCATGGCGTGAAGGGCTATTATCCCAGCTTCGACATCACCCCGCCCCACCTGGTCTCCGGCGTCGTCACCGACAACGGCATCTACAGCCCCTACGACCTGCCCCGCTACTTTAAGGACGGCGACGGCGAATTCAGCCAGGCCGGCCTGAACCTGTAGCGTGCAACTTCTGATTTATCGAGCTGATGCGGCCTCCCAAAGCCTTCCCCAGGCAGCGAAGCTGCCGGTTCAGGGTGTGCGTAGCCATGCCCTTGGGCGGAAGGTGG
>CACWZI010000049.1:20886-34350 GCA_902765305.1 uncultured Eubacteriales bacterium | reverse complement strand
GCGAAGCGTTAAGGGATTTGCACCACCCCTAAAACCTAACCCCTAAAACCTAAAACCTGAATACTGATTTATCGAGCCCTGCTCGATAAATCAGTATTTGCCGTCCTGCCTCCATAAAAAACAAGGTCTTGCCTGCCGACGATCATCTCGCCCAGTTCCCGTTCCTGAACACCGCCACGGTTTTGCCGTAGCGGGTTTGGGCGTCGATGTTCATGTCAGCGGTGCCGATCATGAAATCCACGTGGAGCATCGAGTCGTTGATGCCCAGGGCGCGGCATTCCTCGAGGGTCTTATTCTCAAAGCCCCGGATGGTTTCGGCAAAGCCCATGCCCAGCGCCAGGTGGCAGGCGGCGTTTTCGTCGAACAGCGTGTTGTAGAACAGCAGGCCGCTGTTCTGGATGGGGGAGTCGTAGGGCACCAACGCGCACTCGCCCAGGCAGGCGCTGCCCTCGTCCATGGTGATCATGTGGGTGAGGGCATCGTTGTTGATGTCGGCGTGCCACTGGACGGCCTTGCCCTCGTGGAAGCGGATCCAGAAGCGGTCGATCAGCTGGCCCTCCCAGATGAGGGGCTTGGAAGCATGGACGATGCCCTCCGCCACGCCCCGCATCGGCGAGGTGAAACACTCCTCGGTGGGGATGTTCGGATTGAAGTAGATGCCCTGCAGGCTCCGCTCACCGCCGCCCTTGAATTCGGCTTCGGGGATCATGCCCACGGTAAAGTCGGTGCCGTTGCCGGCGGTGTAGCGCAGGCGCTCGATGCCCAGGCCGTTCAGCCAGGCGCAGTGGTCGGAAAGCGCGCGGTTATGCGCGCGCCAGGCGGCCACGGGGTCGTCGCCGACGCGGCTGGCAGAGAGTATCGCCTCCCACAGCTTTTCGATGGCCTGATGGCGGGTGAGGTGGGGGAACAGCTTCTTCGCCCAGGCCGCGCCGGGCACGGCGGCGATGCACCACTGGTATTTGTTCTCGATCTGGTCACGGTAGCCCTTGATCAGCGGGTACCTGCGCTGGCGGGCAGTGGCCAGCTTCTTCTGGTTGATGCCCTTCAGGCCGTCCGGATCGTCGGAAACCAGGTAGATGCGGCAGGGCAGCCTGTCCACGTAGTGCTTCCAGCGGGCCTCTTGCCAGTCGGTCAGCTCAGAGAGGGTGCGCAGGGACTGGTGGCGCACGTGTAGCTTCTCCAACGGCTGATAATCCCAGTCCACCACCACCCGCGCCGCGCCGCAGCGGTAGCAGGCCTCCACCACCATGGCCACGAATTCGGGCTGGTCCAGGCCGGCGGTGATGAAGACCTCCTGGCCCTTCTGCACGTTCGCGCCGACGGCGGCGATCAGCTGGGCGTATTTGCGAAGGATCGTCTTGTTCATTGCGGGGTTCTCCTTTTTGATCGTAGGCCGATTATGGTATGTGATGGATGGCGTTGCGGCAGGTTGCCGCCGCTACGGCGGTTCGACCCGTAGCGGCGCCTATCAGGCGCCATGAACCGCCGCCCAGCCAATGATTGCATAAAAATGGAGCCCTTTCGAGCTCCTAAAATATCCCGTGAGTGCCGTCTGTCGCAACTTTTTCACCCGCCGCTCAGGCAGGGCGGAGACCTGCGGCTGCTTACTGCCTTCCACTGCGAGGAGGCATGGCATCTGCAAACCGACCCGGAATCCTTTTATGAATCTGTGGGTAAAAGCATTGACTAACGCACACCCCAGGATAAGTTCGTCGTTATCGCGGTACGCTGCGTCCAACTGTGTCTATTATAGCGGCAAAAGGCCTGAAAGTCAATGGTATTTTGCAAATTTCGTGTTTTTTATTTAACGTGCACAAGAGCGGCGCGAAGGTTTGCTAAGAACAGGGAAAGAACTTCATACAAACAGTAGCAGGTTGATCTCCGGCCGCACGCCGAAGCGCAGCTGCAGGCGGCTGGCCCCGACGCCCTTGCTGACCAGCAGCTTCATGCCGCCCAAGTCGTGCAGGCCCGAAATGGCTGCAGAGGCGCGGCGGGGCCGGCCGAAGCGTTCAAAGCCGATGGCGAAGGGGGTCAGTCCCAGCAGGTTGAACTGCCCGCCATGGGTATGGCCGCAGAGCATCAGTTCGGGCTGCTCTTTTGGCAGCACGGGGTAGTGGGACAGCAGTATGCGATAGCGATTGCCGTTGCCTTCGTCGGACCACAGTCTGTTCGTGTGGGCATTGCCATAGCGGTATTCATCGATGCCTCCGACGCAGAGCTTGCCGCCGCCCAGGGGGATATTGACGGAGGCATTGATCAACAACCGGCATCCGGCCTGCGACATGATTTTGCGCAGCGTACGCAGCTTGCCCTCCCAGGCCTCGGCGTCGTTGTTGCCGAGTACGCCGTAGGCCCCGAGGGGAAAGCTGAGCCTGCCCAGGGTCCTGAAGAATCGCACGCAATCCTCCGCGAAGTCGCTGTAGTCGCCGCCGAGCAGCAGCAGCTGGGGCGAGGCTCCGGCGATTCGGTCCACCAGCGCGTCCAGCTCGGCCTGGGTGGTATTGGGCCGCACGTGCAAATCGGAGACGAACAATGCCCGCAGCCCCCGCATGAATGCGGGTGCGCCGTCGATGCGATGCCCGGTCACGGTCGCGTCCAGGTGGCCGCAGCGGCGGATATACAGGTCCGGCTTTGAAAAGCGCTGAATCAAGGTGGATGCCTCCGTTGAAGTCAGATAGCGTGGCAATGGCCACGCTATCTGATATTTATGCCTGATGGGTCTTCACAAATTCCCGATAGAAGGCCAGGTGTCCGGGCAGCGTGTCGAAGGGCTTCAGGCCGTATGGGCACTTCTTCGCGCATTCGCCGCAGTGGATGCAGTCCTCGATACGCTCCATCTCTCCCTGCCACTCGGGGGTGACCCAGCGCTTCCAGGGGGAGCGCTGCAGCAGCTGGGTGATGCGGTTGGCGTCGTTGATGCGGATGCCGACGGGGCAGGGCATGCAGTAGCCGCAGCCCCGGCAGAACGCGCCCACCAGCTCCCGCTGGTCAGCCTTGATCAAGGCGATCGTCTCCTCATCCAGCGCCGGGGGATTTTCGGACATCGCCAGGATCTCCTCCAGCTCGCCCATGCGCTGTATGCCCCAGATGGGCACGATGTGGTCAAACTGGGAAAGCCACGCAAAGGGCAGCTTCGCGTTGGTGATCAGGCCGCCGGAGAGGGCCTTCATGCAGATGAAGCCCACGTTCTTCTCCTTGCACAGCTTCACCAGCTCGATTTCCCGGTCGGTGGCCAGGTGGTTGAAGGGATACTGCACCGTGTCGTACAGGTCGGAGTTGACGGCCTCGAAGGCCCGATCGATGGAGTGCTGGGTGATGCTGATAAAGCGGATCTTGCCGGCCTCGCGGGCCCTGACGGCGGCGTCGTACAGCCCGTCCCTGCCGTCGGGACGGGGCACGAAGCCGGGATTGTGGAACTGGTAGACGTCGATGTGGTCGGTATTGAGCATCCGAAGGCTCGTATCAAGGTCCTTCTCCAGCCCGGCGGCGTCCTTCGCGGCGGTCTTGGTGGCCAGTATGTATTCGTCGCGGCGGTGGGAGATGGCCTTGCCGATCTTCTCTTCGCTGTCGGAATAGGCCCGGGCGGTGTCGATGTAGCTGATGCCGCCGTCCAGGGCGCGGTTCAGCAGCGCCGAGGCCTCGTCGAAGCTGACCCGCTGTATGGGCAGCGCGCCGAAGCCGGTGCGGGAGATCTCGAGGTTTGTTCTGCCGAGTGTGAAGTGCTGCATATTCATTCTCCTTATAACCTGTAGCGGCGGCAAACTGCCGCCATGAGGAGCGGCAAGAAGACCGCGATGATAGGGGCACGGTGGTGGCAGATTGCCGCCGCTACGGAGGACGCCAGTGCAGGAAGGGCAGGTTGCCACACACAGACAGTCCTTAGGGGCTGCCGCTGCGGTTTTATTGTACCAGTAGCGCCGCGCCGATGACCTCGGCCCTGTCGCCCAGCTCGCTGGGGAGGAACTTCGCAGGGTATTTCTGGTCGATCAGGGAATGGTGGCGGTACGAGGCGATCATCCGATCGATGAAGCGGTGCCCCAGCTTGGTGATCCCGCCGCCATAGACGAATATGTTGATGTCGAAGATCTGGTTCAGGTTGTGGAACATGCGGCCCAGGTATTCCGCGCCGCGGTTGACCACCTCCAGCGCCAGCGGGTCGTTCATCTGGAAGGCCCGGCCAACGGCGACCATGTCGATGTTGGAGAGGGTGCCGGCATAGTCCAGTATGCGGCTCTCCTCTCCCTCCTTGATGCGGTCCATGGCGTAGCGGGCCATGAAGAAGCCGGAGGCGATGGAGTGGACGCACCCGATCACCCCGCAGCCGCAGGGATAGCCGGTGGAATCGGAGATGAAGGTGTGGCCGATCTCGCCCGCCATGCCGTGCATGCCCCGGTACAGCTGCCCGTTCAGGATCAGGCCGCCGCCGATGCCGGTGGCCAGCGTGGCGTAGATCATGTGGTCGTAGCCCCGGCCCGCGCCGTACCTGTGCTCGGCCAGGGCGGCGACGTTGCCGTCGTTGTCCACGTAGACGGGCACCTGCAGCCGCTGGCGCAGCATATCCCGCACGGGCTGCTCGTTCAGCGAGACGATGTTGCTGCTCTCCAGCGTCACGCCCCGCTTGAAATCCACCGAGGAGGGGAATGCGGCGCCGATGCCCCTGACCTGCTCCAGCGTCATGCCCGCCTTGTCCACCAGGACCTCGGTCTGCTGGGCCAGGAAGCCGATCAGCTCGTTGGCGGTGGCATCCTTGTCGGTCAGGTACTGCTGCTCCGAGACCAGCTGCATGCCGCTGTCGAAAAGCCCCATTCGGATGCGGGTTCCCCCCACGTCGATGCCGATGACATAATCCCGCATGTTGTTTACCTCCTACGGTTTTTTATCTACACCTTTATACTGCCCATGTCCATCGCCTCGTACCCGGCGAGGATCGGGTCGACGGTGTGGGTGATGAAGCGCTCGGTCTGCTCGGCGGCGCGGCCGGTGTACTTTTCCGGGGCCAGCAGGGCGGTCAGATGGGTCTGATCCAGCGGGAAGGCGGGGTCGGCGGCGATGCGTTCCATCAGGTCGCTCTCAAGGCCTTCGGCCTTCATGCGGTTTGCGGCGGCCTGGGAGTGCACGCGCACCCGCTCATGGATCTCCTGCCGGTCTGCGCCGTGCTTCACCGATTCCATGATGATGTCCTCGGTGGCCATGAAGGGCAGGTTTTCCATGACCCGCTTTTCGATCATCTTCGGGTAGACCACCATGCCGTCTGCGATATTGGCGTACAGCTCCAGCACCGCGTCGGTGGCCAGGAAGGCCTCCGGAAGCGACAGCCGGCGGTTGGCGGAATCGTCCAGCGTGCGCTCGAACCACTGGGTGGCGGCGGTCATGGCGGCGTCCTGATAGACGGCCATCACGTGCCGGGACAGCGCGCAGATGCGCTCGGAACGCATCGGGTTGCGCTTGTAGGCCATGGCCGAGGAGCCGATCTGGTTCTTCTCGAAGGGCTCCTCCACCTCCCGGAAGGATTGCAGCAGCCGCAGGTCCTGGGCGAACTTATAGGCGCTCTGGGCAATGCCGGACAGCGCCCCCAGCACCCGGGAATCCAGCTTGCGGGGATAGGTCTGGCCGGAGACGTCGAACACCTTTTCCATGCCCATCTTTTCGGCGATGCGCCTTTCCAATTCGTCCACCTTCGCGCCGTCGCCCTCGAACAGTTCCATGAAGCTGACCTGTGTGCCCGTCGCGCCCCGGTTGCCCAGCAGCTTCAGCGACGACAGGGCGAAGTTGACCTCGTCCAGGTCCATCACCAGGTCCTGCATCCACAGCGTGGCCCGCTTGCCCACGGTGGTCAGCTGGGCGGGCTGCAGGTGGGTGTAGCCCAGGCAGGGGAGGTCCTTGTATTCCCAGGCGAATTTCCGCAGCCGCCGCAGCACCTCCACCAGCTTCTGCCGGATCAGCGTGAGCGCATCCCGCAGCATCAGGATATCGGCGTTGTCGGTGACATAGCAGCTCGTCGCCCCCAGGTGGATGATGCCCCTGGCGTTGGGGCACACGTCGCCGTAGGCGTGCACGTGGGCCATCACGTCGTGGCGCACACGGGCCTCATGCCGGGCGGCGTTTTCATAGTCGATGTCCTCGACGTGGGCCTTCAGCTCGTCCACCTGCGCCTGGGTCACAGGCAGGCCCAGATCCATCTCGCTCTCGGCCAACGCCACCCACAGCTTGCGCCAGGTGGTGAACTTGCGGTCGGGGGAGAAGATGTATTGCATCTCCTTGCTGGCATAGCGGCTGTTCAGGGGGGATTCGTATGTCTGCTTGTTCATGACAAACCTCCAAGCATAAGAATAATTGAGAATTGAGAATTAGAGTGCGCTGTTACCGTGCTTCCTTGGTCGTTTTGACAATGCTGGAAGCGCTTCAACGACATTTGCACCGATGGAAGTATCGCAACGAAGTAATTGTCTTGAAAGCACAAACTCTTTTTTGCTCTCTGCAAGGAACTGATACAGTCGTACAATTCGGACTGCGAATTCAAACGATTTATCACGAATAATATTATTGTCCATGCAGTTTTCCACCCATCTGGTAAAAGCAATTTAATTCTCAATTCTCAATTATCAATTCTCAATTCCGAATGATCAGCGCTTCTCGCTCCGCTCCTACTGAAACGTATTTGATCGGGCAGCCGACCCTTTCCTCGATGAACAGCACGTAATCCTGCGCCGCCTTCGGCAGGTCCTCCCACTTCCGGGCCTTGCTGATGTCGCACTGCCAGCCGGGCAGGGTCTCGTAGACGGGCTCGCAGTCGTACAGGTCGGGGGTGTAGGGGAAGCGGTCGATCCGTTCGCCGTCCAGCTTATAGGCCACGCAGACCGGGATCTCCTTCAGGTAGGACAGCACGTCCATCTTGGTCAGCGCCAGCGCCGTCGCGCCCTGCAGCTTCGTGCCGTAGCGGGTGGCCACGATGTCCATCCAGGCCACGCGGCGGGGGCGACCGGTGGCTGCGCCGTACTCCGCGCCGGCCTCCCGCAGGTCGTGGGCGGCGTCGCCGTCCAGCTCGCCTACGAAGGGGCCCTCGCCCACGCAGGTGGAATAGGCCTTGGTGACGCCCACCACCGCGTCCACCTTCAGGGAAGGCATGCCGCAGCCCACGGGGGCCTCCGCCGCCAGGGGGGAGGAGGAGGACGTGAAGGGATAGATGCCGTACTGGATGTCCCGCAGCGCGCCCAGCTGGGCCTCGAACATGACGCTCTTGCCGGCGTTCACCGCGCCCTCCAGCAGCTCGCCCGCGTCGCAGAGGTAGGGGATCAGGGCGTCGCCCCACCGGTGGATCCACGCGAGGGTCTCGTCGAAGTCGATCTTCGGCTGGCCGTAGCCCTGCACGATGGTGTCGTTCTTCCAGTCCACAAGGCGGCGAAGGTGCTTTTCCAAGGCTTCGGGGTGCTTCAAATCACCCATCATGATGGCCTTTTTCATGTACTTGTCGCCGTAGATCGGGCTGATGCCCCGCAGGGTGGAGCCGAAATGGTCCTTACCCAGGCGCTGCTCCTCCCACTTGTCCTGGTTGGGGTGGATGGGCAGCACCATCATGGCGCGGTCAGAAATCTTCAGGTTGTCGGGGGTGATGGCCACGCCCTTGTCCCGCAGGCGGCCCATCTCCTCGTTGATGTGCTTCAGGTCGATCACCACGCCCGCGCCCAGCAGGTTCACGGCGTTTTTATGGAAGATGCCCGATGGCAGCAGGTTCAGGGCGAACTTGCCGTATTCGTTGATCACGGTGTGGCCGGCGTTGTTGCCGCCCTGGTAGCGGACGACCACGTCGAATTGGCCCGCGAAGTAATCCACCATGCGGCCCTTGCCCTCGTCGCCCCAGTTGATGCCCACGATTGCGGTATTGGACATGAATATTCACCTCATAATCGAATGATGACCGCCCAAAAGGGACGGCAATTTGGACGAAAACGCCTTGTTTCGCCATATAAACCCATTATACCAGTTTTTACAGGGGTTTTCCACAAAGAAAAGGTAAACAGTGCGGCAGAATGACGCCACCCCCACGGGCCTTTTGCCCTGTGGGGGTGGCGTATTTACGACTTTACGCGCCTGCCTGCACGGCGGTCAGCACGATCGTGTTCACGATGTCCTGCACCGAGCAGCCCCGGGACAGGTCGTTGCAGGGCTTCGCCAGCCCCTGGAGCACGGCGTAGCACTCCGCGCCGCCGATGCGCTGGGTCAGCTTGTAGCCGATGTTGCCGGCCTGCAGGTCCGGGAACACCAGTACGTTCGCGCGCCCGGCCACGGGGCTACCGGGGGCCTTCGACGCGGCCACCTCCGGCACCAGCGCGGCGTCCAGCTGCAATTCGCCGTCAAGTATGAGATCGGGGGCCATCTCATGAGCGATGGCGGTGGCCTGCTGGACCTTGTTGACCAGCTCGTGCCTCGCGCTGCCCTTGGTGGAGAAGGACAGCAGCGCCACCCGGGGCTCGTCGATGCCGCACAGCACCCGGGCGGTGTTCGCGGCGGTCACGGCGATCTCCGCCAGCTCGTTGGCGGTGGGGCAGGGCACCACCACGCAGTCGGCGTAGACCAGCAGCCCGTCCTCGCCGAGTTCCCTGTTGGGGCAGTTCATCAGGAAGCTGGAGGACACCACGCTGATGCCCGGCCTCGTCTTGATGATCTGCAGCGCCGGGCGCAGCATGTCGCCGGTGGTGTGTACCGCGCCGGAGACCAGCCCGTCGGCGTCGCCCAGCTTGACCATCAGCATGCCGAAATACATCGGGTCGGCGGTGAGCCTTACTGCGTCCTCCCGGCTCAGCCCCTTGGCCCTGCGCAGTCCGTACAGCGCTTCGGCGTATTCCGCGGCTTTCGGGCTGCCGGTGGGGTCGATGATTTCAATACCGCCGAGGTCGGTATTTGTCTCATTCGCCACGGCTTTGATGCGCTCGGGGTCGCCCAGAAGTATGGGCCTGGCCAGCCCCTCGTCCCGTACCCGCGCGGCGGCCTGCACGGTGCGCGGCTCGTCGCCCTCGGGAAGGACGATGGCGCGCTTGTTTTGCCGGGCTTTGTTCCATACCTTTTCGATCATGGTCATCGCGTTTTCCTCCATTGTTTCCTCAGAACGTTACACCCTCGAACCCGTTCCACACGTTTTTGCCGCTGTAGGTCATGGCCTCGGCCTTGCCCTGCAGCACCTTCAGCACGCCCCAGGCCAGCGCCTCCTGCTCCATCTCGCCGGGGTAGACGGATATCGGCGCGATCCAGCCGCAGCGCTTTTGCACGCCCTCGGTCACGTCGTCAAAGCGCATCAGCCCGCCGGTGAGCAGTATGCCGTCCACCTTTCCGCAGAGCACCGCGCTCATCTCGCCAATCATCTTGCAGACCTGGTAGATCATCGTGTTCCAGACCAGCGTGGCCTTTTTGTCGCCCTGGTCCACCAGCGCGTGTATGGTGTCGGAATCGGAGGTGCCGAACAGGCTGACGAAGCCGCCGGAACGGGAGCACTTCAGGCGCACGTCCGCCACGGAATGGCTGTCGATGTAATCCAGCAGCGCCAGCACAGGCACGCTGCCGATGCGGGTGGGCGTGAACGCGCCCTCGCCGTCGGCGCCCATGTTGCCGTCCACCATCCGGCCGTGGTCGTGGGCGGAGACGGTGATGCCGCCGTCGATGTGGCCGACGATGAAGTTGCAGTCCTCGTAGCGCCGGCCCAGCTTTTGGGCGTGGGCCTCGGCCACCGCCTTCTGGTTCAGCACGTGGGAGTGGGACACCCGGTAGACGCCCCGAATGCCCGTCAGCCGGGCCAGGTCGCCGTACTCGTCCACGTTGGTGGGGTTCAGGGTGTAGGCTTCCTTTCCATATTCTTGGGCGAACTGCCAGGCCAGCATCACGCCCAGCTTGGCCGGGTGCTCGCTGCCGCCCACGGCGGCCACGGTATCGTCGTACAGGCGCTGGTCGATGCGGGTCACGCCGCCGGGCTGGGTGCAGGCGCTGCCGCCCCGGCCCACGTACACGTCGATCTCGGCGGGGTCCACGTTCTCGTCCTTGAGCATGTCCAGGATCACCTTGTAGCGAAAGGGCATCTGGTCGTTGACGTGGGGGTATTGCAGCAGCACCGGCGCGTCGTGGAACAGGCTCTTTTCAAACAGCGACTTTTCGTTTTCAAACAGGCTCACCTTCGTGGAGGTGGAGCCGGGGTTGATGATCAGCAGCTTGTATTTTTGCGCATTGACGTCCATAGCTTTACCTCTTTATCGTGGTATAGCGATATTTTACCACGCCTGGGGTTTCGGTTCAAGCAAAGGTTAGGTGAAGAAGCGGCTTTTCACAGAGTGAACCTTGACAAAACAAAAGGTAAGGGTATAAAATGTGGAGAATCCTGATCGATATATGAATGGGAGCTCTCCGTATGATCATAGCGCGCGCCATCGTCGCGCCGCTGCTGGGCGGCGTGATCGGTTATATCACCAACGACCTGGCGATCCGGATGCTGTTTCGCCCAAGGAAGGCCGTATACATCGGCAGGTTCCACGTGCCCTTCACGCCGGGCCTGATCCCTGCCCAGCAGGGCCGCATCGCCCAATCCATCGGCGACGTGGTCAGCAGCCAGCTGCTCAACGAGGAGACGCTGCGCCAGACGCTGCTCTCCGAGGCCACCGTGCAGAAGCTCCAGGACAAGGTGCGCGCCTTCCTGTGCAAGCTGTCCAAGGACGGGCGCTGGGTGCGGGAGCTGCTGGCCAAGGAAGAGGTGCGCGAGCGGGTCAACCTGGACGTCGACGCGCTGACGCGGAAGCTGACGGAGGGCCTGACGGCGAAGATCATCGAATCGAAGCTGGGCTATACCGTCGTGGACAGCATCATCGGCGACAAGATGGACTTCATCAACCAGAACAAGTGGCTGTCGATGCTGGTGGACGACAACGCCCAGAAGTCCATCAAGGAGAAGCTGGCGGAAAAGGTGGACGAGATCATCGCCGAAAAGGCGCCGGACGCCGTCGCCGCCATCGTGGAAAGGTACAGGGACGAGATCATGGACGCCCGGCTCTGCGACCTCTACGCCCGCTTCGAGGACAAGGAGGACGTGATCATCGAAAAGCTGACCGGCATGTACACGTCGATACTGGGCGACAACCTGGGGCGGCTGCTGAAGGCCATCAACATCGAAAAGATCGTGGTGGACAAGATCAACGGCCTCGACCCCGCCGAGCTTGAGACGGTGATCTTCGGCGTGATGAAGAAGGAACTGCGGGCCATCGTCTACCTGGGCGCACTGCTGGGCTTTTTGATGGGGTTCATCAACCTGCTGCTGTGACGGGTTGGATATACATTTAATTTAACATCGTATGCACTTGAAAAACGGATTGCCGTGATATATAGTTAGTATATACTAATCATGTGAGGCGATGGCTATGAACGCCAGCGATTACAAGGCGCTTTCCATAAAGGAGTTTTCAAGGGCGGCGAAGGTATACGAGACGGACGAGGCGGGCGTGTACCGCATGTGCCGCAAGGATTACCCGGACGTGCTTTCGGAACTGGAGAAGGAGCCCTTTACCGACCTGCTGGACTGCGGCTGCGGCACCGCGCCGATGCTGGAGCTGCTGAAGAAGAAGTACCCGGACCGTCACTATACCGGCATCGACCTGACGCCCCAGATGATCGAGGTGGCGCGGGCGAAGCGCATGCCGGGGGTGGAGCTGGTGGTGGGGGACTGCGAGAAGCTGCCCTTTAAAGACAATTCGTTTGACGCGGTGATCTGCTGCCAGAGCTTCCACCACTATCCCAACGTGCAGGACTTCTTCGACAGCGTTGCCAGGGTGCTGCGCCCGAACGGGCGGCTGATCCTTCGGGACATGACGGCGAAGACTGCGCCGGTGCGCTGGTTTTTCAACCACGTGGAGATGCCCGTTATAAACCTGGCCGGGCACGGGGACGTGCACGTCTACGGCGTGGACGAGGTGCGCCGCCTGTGCGCCAAGGCGGGGCTGGTTCTGGAGCGGGGTGAAAAGCGGGGCTTCTTCCGATTGCACTGCGTGGCGCGGAAGCCGGGGAACGGGTTTGAATGAGCGTCTGTATACACGAGGGGCAGGCCCTGTGAAAGGGCCTGCCCCCGCGCATATAGTGGGTTATTCCTTTGGCGCCTTGCGCTGCTGGGGTTCCAGCTGCGCCTCGGCCTTGAACACGTAGCCGCATTCGCAGGCGGTGTCCTCGATGATGCGGCCCCGGCGGGTAAAGACCTCGACGCTCTCGCCGCAGGCGGGGCAGGTGCGCTCCTCAGGTATGATTCATATCAGCATTGTCTTCCATACAATATAAGTGCGTCGGTTTAGTATATCATAATCTCTCTGCTGGACCGGTATACGGATGCGCTTTGCCATACGCCAGTGCCTGAGCTTGGACCGCTCCGGGGGGCATCTTGTCAAAATATTCGCGTTGCCATTTGGTGTAGTCAAAGCGTTCCCGAATCACCAGGGAGATGAATCGTTCAGCCTCCACGACGCCCAGCGTCTCAGTGAGACATTCCATGCCGCGGGACATCAGTTCATTCATGCTGCTGGTCATTGCTCTCCCTCCGTTTCCATAATGAACTCGACAGGCGTTACCAGTTTGATCCGATCTGTTTTGTATTTCAACAGGCGAATATCTGTAGAAATGAAATATGTGCAACAGGTGTAAATTGCTGAAGCGAGATGCAGCGCATCCTTTTCCTTGACGCCGGTCTCCATGATTTCTGAAGCCAATGGGCCAATTACAGCTTCCCTTTCGATACCTACATAGGCCTTTATGCTGGAAGCAATAAACGATTGTATGGATGAACGCCTCATATCGAATGGATTTCAGCTGACTTCATAATCCAAGGTATATGAACCGACCAGGTCATAGCGCCCTTCTCTGATCATGCTCTGAATATGCAGCTTTGCCTGGGATTCCAAAGCGATTCGCGTTTGGGTTTGATCATCATAGGGACGATTATATCAGCACATATCAAGATAGATTCTCATACTGTTGCGCCTCTCTGCTGATTTGATTATATCATATGTTCAGCGAAAACTCAACCTAATAACGCAACGCCTACGCGCGGGGGCAGGCCCTGTGAAAGGGCCTGCCCCCGCGCATTAATGGGTTATTCCTTTGGTGCCTTCCGCTGCTGGGGCTCCAGCTGCTCCTCGGCCTTGAACACGTAGCCGCATTCACAGGCGGTGTCCTCGATGATGCGGCCCCGGCGGGTAAAGACCTCGACGCTCTCGCCGCAGGCGGGGCAGGTGCGCTCCTCCAACGTGGGTGTCTTGTGTTTGGCTTCGCAACCGTCCATGATCGCCATGACAGGTACCTCCTTATTTACAATCTTGCCATCTGATTATAACATGGTTTCCTGGCACTGTCAAATACTGATTTATCGAGCTGTGCTCGATAAATCAGTATTCAGGTTTTAGGTTTTAGGTTTTAGGGGTGGTGCAAATCCCTTAACGCTTCGCTAGGCCT
>CACWZI010000049.1:0-20847 GCA_902765305.1 uncultured Eubacteriales bacterium | reverse complement strand
TGAATAAAAGAAATCCGTCAGGATTTCTACCTTCCCTAACACCTAAAACCTATAACCTAAAACCTAACTACGGATTTGTCGCAGCGCGACAAATCCGTATTTATTTGAATATCACCCGAATCTGTGCTATACTGTACCCAACAGACGAGGGAGGTATGCGCCTTGGACCGTATGCGGCAGCTTGTGGATTATCTGAATGAGAAGAGCTATCAGTATTATACCCTGGACAACCCGACCATCGCCGACGCCGAGTATGACCGGCTGTACGACGAGCTGGTACGACTGGAGGCCGAGGCGGGCGAACGCCTGCCAGATTCGCCCACGCGGCGGGTGGGCGGCGAGGTGCTGCCGGGGTTCGAGCCCCACACCCACCTGGCGCGGCTGTGGAGCATGGGCAAGGCCCAGTCCATCGAGGCGCTTAAGGACTGGGCGACGCGGGCGGAAAAGCTGCGCCAGGAGGCCGTGGACGGCGGCGCTCAGCTGCCGCCCATCACCTACGTGGTGGAGCACAAGTTTGACGGCCTGACCGTCAACCTGACCTACGAGGGCGGGCAGCTGGTGGGCGCGGCCACCCGGGGCAACGGCGTCACCGGCGAGGCGATACTGCCCCAGGTGCTGACGATCCGCTCGATTCCGCTGTCCATACCCTTCAAGGGGCGCATGGAGGTGCACGGCGAGGGCTTCATGCGCATATCTGTGCTGGAAAAGTACAACGAGACGGCGAAGGAGCCGCTGAAGAACCCCCGCAACGCCGCCGCAGGGGCCTTGCGCAACCTGGATGCGAAGGTGACCGCCGAGCGCAACCTGAGCGCCTGCTTCTACGACGTGGGCTATATCGAGGGGCGTTCCTTCAGCACCCAGCACGAGATGCTGGATTTCCTGCGGGAAAACCGCTTCCCGGTGTCCGGCTGTGAGATCGACGCGAAATCGCTGGACGAGGCCGTCGCCGCCGTACACCAAATCGAGGAGAGCCGAGGCAGCCTGGACTACGACATCGACGGGGCCGTGATCAAGATCGACGATTACGCCACCCGGCAAGCCCTGGGCTATACCGACAAATTCCCACGGTGGGCCGTGGCCTACAAGTTCGAGGCGGAGGAGATGACCACCGAGCTTCTGGCCGTGGACTGGCAGATCGGGCGCACGGGCAAGCTGACCCCGGTGGCGAAGGTCGCCCCGGTGGAGCTGGCCGGGGCCACGGTGCGCCAGGCCACCCTGAACAACTGGCAGGACATCCAGCGCAAGCGGGTAAAGCTCGGCGCGCGGGTGTGGATCCGGCGCTCCAACGAGGTCATTCCCGAGATTATGGGCCGGGTGGAGGAATTCAATGAAGACGAGCGGGACGTGGTGAAGCCGGAGGTCTGTCCCAGCTGCGGCGCGGCGCTGGTGGAGCGCGGGGCCCACCTGTTCTGTCCCAACCGGGACGGCTGCACGCCCCAGATCGTGATGCGGCTTTCCCACTTCGCCAGCCGGGACGCCATGGACATCGATACCTTCTCCGAGAAGACCGCCCGCCAGCTGGTGGACGCGGGGCTTGTGCAGGAGGCGGACCAGCTTTACAGCCTCAAAAAGGAGCAGCTCTGCGCCCTGGAGCGCTTTGGCGAAAAGAAGGCTGAAAACCTTCTGAAGGCTATTGAGAAGAGCAAGGCCTGCAGGCTGGACAGCTTCATCTACGCCCTGGGCATCCCCAACATCGGCACCAAGACCGCCCGGGACTTGGCCGGGCGCTTCGGCAGCGTGGCGGCGCTTAGACGGGCCACCGCTGAGGAATTGACCGCCATGGACGACGTGGGCGACATCGTGGCCGATGCCATCACCTCCTTCTTCGCCGACCCTGCCAACAACCGCCTGGTGGACGCGCTGCTGGCTGCGGGCGTCGCGCCGGCGTGGGCGGCGAAGGATACCTCCAACGGCCCCTTCGCCGGCATGATCGTGGTGGTCACCGGCACGCTCTCATCGATGGGCCGCAGCGAAGCCGAGACCGCCATCCGGGACGGCGGCGGCAAGGCCGCGGGCAGCGTTTCGAAGAAGACCAGCCTGGTGGTGGCCGGGGAAAACGCCGGCAGCAAGCTGACCAAGGCGCAGACGCTGGGAATTCCTGTCATTGGGGAACAGGATTTCCTGGAAATGCTGGGCCATATTTAAATTTCCGCTTCCCCATAGGCAAAACTCCGATGATGTGATATAATACCCTGTAAGGATTATTCTGCCGCAATGTGCAAACCGAAGGGAGTCGGGCGTATGCTGAGCATGACGGGCTATGGGCGCGCCTTTGTGGAAATCGAAGGCCGACAGATGACCGTGGAGGTCAAGAGCGTCAACCATCGCTTCCTGGACATCGCCTTCCGGATGCCCCGGAACCTGATGTTCCTGGAGGACGCGGCCCGCAAGGCCATCGGCGCGCGGCTGGCCCGGGGACACGTGGACGTGTTCGTGACCTATCGCAACCTGCGCACCGGCGCCCGCACCGTACAGGTGGACGAGGCGCTGTTTTCGGCCTATGTGGACGCGCTGTGCAAGCTGCGGGGCGCGTTCGGGCCGGATCTGCGGGACGACCGGACGCTGATGGGCATCGCCCACATGCCCGACGTGATGACCGTGACCGAGGCCGAGGAGGACCAGGACGCCGTCAGGGCGCTGCTGGAGGCGGCGCTGGGCCAGGCGTTGGACGCGCTGTGCGCGATGCGTGCCCGGGAGGGCGAGGCCGTCAAGGCCGACCTGAGCGGCCGGGTGGATGCCATCGAGCGCATGACCGAAGCCGTGGAGGAACGCTATCCCCAGACTGTGGCGGCCTACACCCAGCGGCTGAGGGCCGCGATGGAGGAGCTGGCGGGCAGCGGCCTGGACGAGACCCGGCTGATGATGGAGGTGGCCGTGATGGCCGACCGCAGCGCCATCGCCGAGGAGACCGTGCGCCTGCACAGCCACATCCAGCAGCTTCGGAACGCGTTCGAATCGCCCGAGCCCATCGGGCGGCGGGTGGATTTCATCGTGCAGGAGCTCAACCGGGAGGTCAACACCATCTCGTCCAAGTCCCAGGACATCCCGATCACCCAGCTGACCGTGGACATGAAGGCGGAGATCGAAAAGCTGCGCGAGCAGGTGCAGAATATCGAATGATCCTCGGGAATCCTGATACTGAAGAAGGGGTGACGCGCACCATGGCGAAGCGAGGCAGGCTGTTTGTCATTTCCGGCCCGGCAGGCGCGGGCAAGACCGAAATTGTCAAGAAACTGTTGCAGCAGCACCCGGACGTAAGGCTGTCCGTGTCCTGCACCACCCGCGCGCCCAGGCCCGGCGAGGTGGACGGCGTCAACTATCACTTTGTCAGCGAGGAGCGATTTAAGGCACTGATCGACGAGGGAGCCTTCTACGAGTGGGCCCACGTGCACCAGAACCACTACGGCACGCTGAAATCCACCGTGCAGCAGGAGCTGGCACTGGGGCACGACCTGATCCTGGAAATCGACGTGCAGGGCTGCCTGCAGGTCATGGCCCAGGACGCCAGCGTGACGGGCATATTCATCTGTCCGCCCAGCCGGGAAAACCTGGAGCAGCGCCTGCGCCGCCGGGGCACGGAGTCGGAGGAATCCATTCGCGTGCGGCTGGGCAACGTCGCAAAGGAGGTGGCCACGGCGTATCGGTACCACTACGTGATCATCCACCAGGACTGGAGCGTGGAGCCCCGGGCGCTGGAGATCGCCACCGAGGAGGTCTACGCCGTGATCGCCGCCCGGCGGCTGGAGCTTGAAAACCGCAGGGACTTCCTGGACGCGCTCACCGCGTCGCTGAAGGCCTGACACTATGTATGTTATTTGGAGGAATGCAATATGATGACCGAACCCCCCATCGGCGAGCTGCTTGAAAAGGTTGACTGCCGCTACACACTGGCTGTGGAGGCGTCGAAGCGCGCCCGCGAGATCATCGCCGGCAGCCTGCCGCTGATCGACACCAAGGAGACCAAGCCGCTTTCCATCGCCATCGAGGAAATCAACCGCAAGCTGATCACCTACAGCCGCGACGAGGAAGCGGAAGAAGAAGCGTAGGGGCGAAATCAAGCCAGTCATAGCGAAGTCAACAGCGAAACCCGAATTTCCGGTTTCGCCTGTTGTGTTGTCCGGGAAAAACAGCGAAGAGAGGAACTTCCATGCTCAAAGACAGACACATCGTGCTGGGCGTGACCGGCGGCATCGCGGCCTACAAGGCCTGTGACCTGGTCTCACGGCTCAAAAAGCAGGGCGCGCAGGTGCGCGTGGTGCTGACCGCCAACGCCGCCAAATTCGTGCCGCCGCTGACCTTTGAAACCCTCAGCGGCAATCCCGTGGTCACCGACACCTTCGAGCCCAGGAAGTCCCTGGAGCACATCTCGCTGGCAAAGTGGGCGGATGGGTTTGTCATCGCGCCGGCCTCGGCGAACTGCCTGGCGAAGCTGGCTGGCGGCATCGCCGACGACCTGCTGTCCACCACGGCCCTGGCCATGACCGCGCCGCTGTTGATCGCCCCGGCCATGAACGCCAACATGTGGCGGCACCCGGCCACCCAGGCGAATTTCAAAACGCTGACGGACCGCGGCGCGAAGGCCGTGGGGCCCATGTCGGGCCACCTGGCCTGCGGCGACGACGACGTGGGCCGCATGGCCGAGCCCGAACAGATCGTGGCGGCGCTGGACGCGCTGCTCAATCCCCGGCGGGATTATGAGGGCAGGCGCGTGCTGGTGACCGCCGGGCCCACCGTGGAGCGCATCGACCCGGTGCGCTACATCACCAACCGCTCCACCGGCAAGATGGGCTATGCCATCGCCGAGGCTGCCCGGGACAGGGGAGCGGAGGTGGTCCTCGTCTCCGGCCCGGTGCGCCTTGATGCCCCGGCGGGCATGGAGGTCGTGAAGATCGAATCCAGCGCCCAGCTGTGCGCGGCGGTGCTGGAGCGGTCAGACTGGGCAGACGTGGTCATCCAGGCCGCAGCCCCGGCGGATTTCACCCCGGCGCAGGTTTCGGACAGCAAGATCAAGAAGACCGGCGAGGGCATGGTGCTGGAATTGAAGAACACCACCGATATCGCCCGCACACTGGGCGAACGGAAGCGTCAGGGGCAGATCCTGGTGGCCTTCGCGGCGGAAACCGACCAGGTTCTGGATAACGCGAAGGGCAAGCTGGCGAAGAAGAACGCCGACCTGATCGTGGCCAACGACGTCACCCGCGAAGGCGCCGGCTTCGGCGTGGACACGAATGTCGTCACGCTGATCAGCCGCCAGGATGAGCAGGCCCTGCCCGTGATGTCCAAGCGGGCGGTGGCCGACGCCATACTGGACCGGGTGAACGCGCTGTGAAGTACGTCCAGGTGATCGTGGACCTGTCCGCCGAAGCGCTGGACCGGGTATTTTCCTACATCGTGCCGGAGGGCATGGACGTGGCGCCTGGCCAGCTGGTCGCGGTGCCCTTCGGTCCGCGAACCGTCGAAGGCTTCGTGGTGTCCCTTTCGGAGGCCTGCGACGTGCCCCCGGAAAAGCTGAAGCCGCTGATTCGGCCCGTGCGGGCGGAGCCGGTGGTGATGCCGGACCTGATGGCGCTGGCGGAGTGGATGCACGTGCGCTATCTGTGCAACCTGGTGGACGCCCTGCGGCTGATGCTGCCGCCGGAGATGCGGGGCGGCAGGATTCACGAGAAGACGCAGCGGCGGGCCCGTCTCGCCCTCTCCGGCGAGGCGCTGGAAGCATTCGTCGAACAGAACCGCCGCGCCCCGAAGCAGCTGGAAGTGATCGAGGTACTGCGGGGCGGGGACGTGGAGACGGCGAAGCTGAACGGGGCCGCGCTGCAGGGACTGGTGAAGAAGGGCGCGGTCGAGATCTATGAGGGCCAGACCCGGCGCACGCCCCGGGCCCTGGCGGACGACAGGCGCACCGCAGACCCGGAGCCCATGCCCGAGCAGGCGGCGGCGGTGGAAAGACTGACGGCGGCACTGGAATCCGGCGGCGGTCGGTTCCTGCTCCACGGCGTCACAGGCAGCGGAAAGACCGAGGTCTATATTCGGTTGATCCGCCGGGCGCTGGAGCTGGGCCGCACGGCCATCGTGCTGGTGCCGGAGATCGCGCTGACGCCCCAGATGGTGGCCTGGCTGCACAGCCGGTTCGGCGGCGACGCGGCGGTGCTGCACTCGGCGCTGTCGGCGGGCGAGCGCTTCGACGAGTGGCGGCGGATACGCTCCGGCGAGGCCAGGGTGGTGATCGGGGCGCGAAGCGCCATATTCGCGCCGCTGGAACACATCGGCGTGATCGTGGTGGACGAGGAACACGAGACCACCTATCAATCCGACCGCCGTCCGAGATACGACGCCCGGGAGGTGGCCTGGAAGCGGGCGGCCCAGCACGGGGCTGTGCTGGTGCTGGGCAGCGCCACGCCGTCGGTTTCCACCTACATGCGGGCCATGCCGGGGGTGCGCCCGGAAAACCGGCTGGAGCTCATCGAACTGCGCCAGCGGGTGAAGGGAAGGCCGCTGCCTGAGGTGGAGATCGTGGACATGCGGGGCGAGTTTGAGCGGGGCAATCGCTCGATCTTCAGCGCGCGGCTGGCCGCCGAACTGAGGCGGTGCCTGGACGAGGGCCATCAGGCCATGCTGTTCATCAACCGCCGGGGCCATTCCACCTTCGTGTCCTGCCGCGCCTGCGGCTACGTGGTCAGGTGCGACCAGTGCGACGTGACCATGACCTGGCACCAGGCGGAAAACGCCCTGCGCTGCCACTACTGCGGCAAGACGCTGCCGCCGCCGAAGCAGTGCCCCCAGTGCGGCAGCGGCTACATCAAGTACTTCGGCGCGGGCACCCAGAAGGTCCAGGAGGAGGTGCGCCGGCTGTTTCCCGATGCCCGGGTGGCCCGCATGGACGTGGACACCACCCGGGAAAAGGACGCCCATGCCCGGATACTGGGCCGCTTTCGCAGCGGCGAGGTCAACGTGCTGGTGGGCACCCAGATGATCGCCAAGGGGCTGGACTTTCCCAACGTGGCGCTGGTGGGCGTGGTGGCGGCGGACCTGTCGCTGAACCTGCCGGACTACCGCAGCGTGGAGCGCACCTTCCAGCTGGTCACCCAGGTGGCCGGCCGGGCCGGGCGGGCCGAGGTGCCCGGGCGGGTGATCGTGCAGACCTACGACCCGGACCACTACGGCATCCGGCTGGCCGCCGCCCAGGACTACCGGGCCTTCTATACCCGGGAGAGCGCCTATCGCCGCCAGGCGATGTACCCGCCCTTCACGGTGATCGCCCGGATCGTGTACAGCGGCAGGGACGAAGGCGCCGTGAAGGCCGCGGCCCTGGCCGACGAGGCGCGGCTGGGAGCCTTCCTGGACGAAACCGGCGCGCGGGCCGACGCCATACAGCTGGCGGCGACGGAGGCTCCCATCCGGCAGATCCGGGGGGATTACCGCTGGCAGCTGCTGGTGAAGTTGTATTTCAAGGCCGATATGGACGCCGTCGAGGCGCGGATGCAGGCCCTGGCCGACGCCGCCCCGGAGGGCGTGCGCGGGGAGCTGGAGGTCAATCCGAACAGTTTGGTTTAGGGAACAGGGAACAGGGAACAGGGAACAGGGATGGCGGGACGCACTTTCCGTAGCGGCCCTAAAGGACTTGCTACGCTTCGCGGCAACCTGCTGCCACCCGTAGCGGCCCTAAGGACTTGCTACGCTTCGCGGCAACCTGCCGCCACCGATAAATTATACCAACGCGGAGGATAATATGGCTATTCGCAAGATCGTTGAGATGGGCAAGGACGACATACTGCGCAAGCATTCCAGGAAGGTGGTCAAGTTCGACCACCGGCTGGGCGTGCTGCTGGACGACATGGCCGACACCATGTACGAGGCCGACGGCGTGGGCCTGGCCGCGCCCCAGGTGGGAGTGTTGAAGCGGGCCGTGGTCATCGACGTGGGCGAGGGCCTGATCGAGCTGGTGAACCCCGAGATCCTGTGGAGCGAGGGGGAGACCGTCGGCGCCGAGGGCTGCCTGTCCGTGCCGGGGCGGCGGGGCACCGTCAAGCGCCCCGAGAAGGTGCGCGTGCACGCCCAGGACCGCAAGGGCAACCACATCGAGGTGGAGGGCGAGGGCCTGCTGGCCGTCTGCCTGTGCCACGAGCTGGACCACCTGGACGGCATACTCTACGTCGACAAGATGATCGAGGACGTCACGGATCAAATCGAACAAGAGGAAGAAGACAAGACATGAACAGATACAGATTGGTTTTCATGGGTACCCCCGACTACGCGGTGCCCTCGCTGAAGGCGCTGGCAGACGACGGTCGGTATGACATCGTGGGGGTCGTCACCCAGCCGGACCGTCCCGCGGGCCGGGGCAAGAAGCTGACGGCCTGTCCGGTCAAGCAGTTCGCGCTGGAGCGGGGACTGCCGGTTTTCCAGTTCGAGCGCATCCGAAGGCCCGAGGGCGTCGCGCAGCTGCAGGCCCTCGCCCCGGACGTGGTGGTCACGGCGGCCTTCGGGCAGATATTGACCCAGGCGCTGCTGGACATTCCCCGCCATGGCACGATCAACGTCCACGCCTCGCTGCTGCCCCGTCACCGGGGCGCCGCGCCCATCAACTGGGGCATCCTGATGGGCGAGCAGGAAGCGGGCGTGACGATCATGAAAACCGACATCGGTATGGATACGGGCGACATGCTGCGCAGCGCAGCCGTGTCCGTCGGCGAGCTGGAGACCGCAGGCGAGCTGACCGAGCGGCTGTCGGTCCTCGGCGCTCAGCTGCTGGCCGAGACGCTGCCCGACTACCTGGAGGGTAGGATCGCGCCAGTACCACAGGATGGCGACAAGGCCACCTATGAGCCCATGCTGGACAAGTCCATGGGCGAAATCGACTGGAACCGACCGGCGTCTGAAATTGCCTGCCGGGTTCGTGGCCTGAACCCCTGGCCCTGCGCCTACACCGACATGGAAGGCGGGCGGCTGAAGCTGTACCTTGCAAAGGCCGTGGATTGCGACGAAGCCGCAGCGCCGGGCACGGTGGTCGTCTCCTCTGCGAAGCAGGGCCTCCTCGTGCGCTGTGGCGAGGGCGCGCTCCAGGTGCTTCAGCTCCAGGCTCCCGGTGGCAAGCGCATGGACGCGAAGGCGTTTTTGATGGGCAAGGGGATCGGCGTCGGAACGATATTGGGAAGGACCAGCACCGATGAAGCGTGAGTTTGAGGATGGCAGGGAACGCATGGAACAGGGAACGGGCGTTCGAGGGAACAGGGAACAGGGAACAGGGAACAGGAATAGCGGGAGCGGAGCCCGAGGGAACAGGGAACGGGGAACAGGGAACAGGAATAGCGGGAAAGAGAACCGAGGGAACAGGGAACGGGGAACAGGGAACAGGAATAGCGGGAAAGAGAACCGAGGGAACAGGGAACAGGGAACAGGGAACAGGAATAGTGGCAAGGGAAAATCCTCAGTTCCGCGCGGTGATTCCAAGTCTTCACGCCGTTCCAATTCCTCATTCCTCATTCCTCATTCCTCATTTTCAAAACCTCATTCCTCATTTTCAAAACCTCATTCCTCATTTTCAAAACCTCATTCCTCATTTTCCCAGAAAGAGATAACCGCCCGCGACGCTGCTCTCCGCGCCCTTCAGGATGTAGTAAGGGGCGACGCCTACGCCAGCCAGGCGCTGAACCGGCGGCTTGAGGAGGCCAGGCTGAAGCCTGAGGACAGCCGTCTGGCCGCCAGTCTGTTCTACAGCGCGGTGGAGAACCGGCTGTATCTCGAGCACATGCTGGGCAAATTCATGGACCAGCGGCCCGAGCCGGTGGTGAACGACATACTGCACATCGCCGCGGCACAGATCCTGTTCATGGACCGGGTGCCGGATCACGCCGCGGTGGACGAGGCCGTCAAGCAGGTGCGCGCCGCCCGACGGGAGGGCTTCACCGGCATGGTCAACGGCGTGCTGCGCAACCTGATTCGCGCGCGGGACGCCGGCACGCTGTCCCTGCCCGACAAGGCGGCCGACCCTGTGGCCTGGTTCCGGGCCAGATACAGTATCTCCGCCCCGGCGGTGCGGCGGCTGATCGACGCCTACGGCATGGAGACCGCCGAGGCCATCGCGGCCTGGACGCCCGCCCGGCGGGTCGAGACCGTCCGCCCGAACCGCCTGCGCATGGATGCAGGCGCGTTCGGAAAATGGCTTTCCGACCAGGGCCTGGATTGGAAGCCTGGCATCGTGCCGGACGCCTTCGTGATTTCGGACGGGGGTAACCTGGCGGTCCATCCGGGCTACGGGCAGGGACTGTTTTCCATACAGGGCCAGAGCGCCATACTGGCCGCCCAGGCCGTCGGGGCCAGGCCGGGCATGCAGATCCTGGACGCCTGCGCCGCGCCGGGGGGCAAGACCTGCCTGATGGCCGAACAGATGGGCACCTCGGGCCGGGTCCACGCCTGGGACGTGCACGAGCACCGGGTGGCGCTGATCCGGGCCGCGGCGCTGCGGCTGGGCCTTGAGAACGTGCGCCCCGCCCAGCGGGACGCCTCGAAGCCCGTGGAGAGCATGCGGCTGTCCATGGACGCGGTGCTGGTGGACGCGCCCTGCTCCGGCCTGGGCGTGATCGCCGAGAAGCCGGATATCAAGTACCGAAAGACCGAGGCGGAGCTGACCGCGCTGCCGCCGCTGCAGCTGAGGATCCTGTCGGCCTGCGCCGGGGCGGTGAAGGTGGGCGGCCTGTTGGTGTACGCCACCTGCACGATACTGCCGGACGAGAACGAAGGGGTCGTCAGGGCGTTCCTGGAGCAGCATCCCGGCTTTGAGCCGGACACCGCAGACGACTGGCTGCCTCAGGCGCTGAAGCCACGCCTTGAAAACGGCATGCTGCAAATACTGCCCCATCGGGACAATATGGACGGCTTCTTCATCGCGCGGATGCGCAGAAAGGGTATTTAGGTGGACAGGATACAGCTTTTGGGGCTCACCGGCGACGAGCTGGAGCGCTTCGTCGTCGAGGACATGAAACAGAGCCGCTTTCGCGCGGGGCAGATCGCCGGCTGGCTGGCCAGGGGCGCGGACATCGGTGAGATGACGAACCTCTCCAACGACCTGCGCGCCCGGCTCGCCGAGGTCGCCGTGGCCAACCCCGTGCGCATCATGGACAGCTTCGCTTCGAAGATCGACGGGACGGAGAAGTTCCTCTATGCGCTGGAGGACGGCAACCTGATCGAGGGCGTGCTGATGCGCTACCACCATGGGGATACGCTGTGCGTGTCCACCCAGGTGGGCTGTCGCATGGGCTGCGCCTTCTGCGCCAGCACCCTGGAGGGGAAGGTGCGCAATCTGACCCCCGGCGAGATCCTGGGCCAGGTGGTGTGCGCCAACCGGCACATCCAGGCCAGGGACCCCGAGCGCCGGGTGCACAACATCGTGCTGATGGGCAGCGGCGAGCCGTTGGACAACTACGCCAACGTGGTGAAGTTCCTCAGGCTGGTAAACGACCCGAAGGGGCTGAACATCTCCCTGCGCAACATCTCCCTGTCCACCTGCGGGCTGGTGCGTCGGATGTACGACTTCGCCAAGGAGGGCCTGCCGGTGACGCTGAGCCTTTCGCTGCACGCGCCCAACGACGAGATCCGCCGCCAGATCATGCCCGTGGCCAACGCCTACAGCTACGAGGAGGTACTGGCTGCCTGCAAGTATTACATCGAGCAGACGGGACGCAGGGTGATCCTCGAGTACGCGCTGATCAAGAACCTGAACAGCGACGTGCGCCACGCCGAGGAGCTGGCCCGCCGCCTGCGGGGCATGCGCTGCCACGTCAACCTGATCCCGCTCAACGACGTGAAGGAGCGCAAGCTGGAGGCCCCGGACAGGGGCACCGTGGAGGCGTTTTTGAAGCGCCTGGAGCTCAAGCACATCTCCGCCACCGTTCGCCGGGAGATGGGCGCCGACATCGAGGGCGCCTGCGGCCAGCTTCGGCGGAAGGTGCTGAAGGAACAGGGTTAAGGAACTACCGCACAATACGGCGGCGCATCTGGCGGTGCCTTTTCCGCTGCAGGGCTTAGGCGGACGATGGTACAGATCAATCGCACCCGCTTCGACCACAATACGGAGGTTTCACGCATGAAGGTTTACGCGATCACGGATATCGGCAGGGTCCGCGCCCTGAACGAGGATTCCTACTATCTGCCCCGCCAGGGCGAGCGCTTCTGCGCCGTGGCCGACGGCATGGGCGGCCACAACGCCGGGGAGGTGGCCAGCGCCATGGCGGTGCAGGTCTTTTCGGAGCACATGCGTGAGGTCGAAACCATCACCGGCCCGGTGCTGCGCGCGGCGGTGGAGCGGGCCAACGGAGAGGTCTATCGCGCGGCCCTTGACAACGAGGGCATGAGCGGCATGGGCACCACCTTCTCGGCCCTGGCCCAGCAGGACGGGGACGTGCTGCTGGCCCACGTGGGCGACAGCCGCATCTACCTGGTGCGCCACGGCGCGATCATGCAGCTGACCACCGACCATACGCTGGTGGAGGAGATGGTGCGCAAGGGCATGCTGACGCCCCGGGAGGCCCGCTTCCATCCCCGGCGCAACATCATCACCCGGGCGTTGGGCACCGATCCGGACGTGGCGGTGGATATCATCCAGATGGCCGCGCGTCCCGGCGACGTGTTCTTCCTGTGCAGCGACGGCATGACCAACTACGCTGAGGAGCAGGATATCCTGCGCGCGGCCCTGGCGGACGGGGACTGGGATGAAAAGCTCCGCGGTCTGGTTTCCGTGGCGCTTGAAAACGGCGGCGCGGACAATATCACCGCCCTGTTCGCGATAATCGGGGAGGAAGCCGCCAGATGATCGGAAGCGTCATATCGGGGCGATATGTCGTTCAGGCCATCGTGGGAACCGGCGGCATGGCCGTCGTCTATCGCGCCTTTGATAAAAAGAAAAACCGAATCGTGGCCATCAAGGTGCTGCGCCCGGAGTACGAATCCGACGAGGAATTCGTGCGCCGGTTCAGCCGCGAGGCCGAGGCGGCCAGCAAGGTCTCCCACGAGAACATCGTGAACATGCTGGACGTGGGCATCGACGGCGACATGCGCTACATCGTGATGGAGTATGTGGACGGGCAGACGCTGAAGGAGATGATCCGGCAGCGGGGCACCATCCATCCGGATACCGCCATACGCATGACCATTCGCATACTGGCGGCGGTGGACCATGCCCATCGCAACGGCATCGTGCACCGGGACATCAAGCCCCAGAACATACTGGTGGACAACCAGGGCCGGGTGAAGGTGGCCGACTTCGGCATCGCCCGGCTGAAGGCCAGCCAGACCACCGCTCTGGACGAGGGCGGCACCACCGGCTCGGCCCTGGGCAGCGTGCACTACTTCTCGCCGGAGCAGGCCAGGGGCGAGGTGGCCGACGAGAAGAGCGATCTGTACTCGGTGGGCGTGGTGATGTACGAGATGCTCACCGGCCAGGTGCCCTTTGACGGCGAGACGTCGGTCTCGGTGGCCCTGAAGCACGTCAACGAGCCTCCCAGAAGCATGCGCGACCACCAGGAGGGCATCTCAAAGGCCCTGGACGAGGTGGTCATGCGGGCCCTGTGCAAGGACCCCTCCAAGCGCTACCAGACCGCCGCCGAGATGGCCGCCGACCTCAGGAAGACCATCTCCCGCCCCGAGGGCGGATTCGTGACCTATCCCAAGGACACGGACACCCTGAAGCAGGAGAAGGACGAGCGCCGCCGCCAGCGCGAAAAGGAGCGCAGGAAGCTGCGCCGCACGATGCTGTTTTGCCTGAGCCTCGGCCTGGTGCTGATCGCGGCCGCGGGCGCGTGGTATTTCACCAACACGGCCAACACCTACGTGGTGCCCGACCTGGTGGGGCAGGAGCAGCTGCTGGCACAGGACGTGCTGGAGCAGCTGGGCGGGGCTTCGGATGTCAGCTACAGCTACAGCGAGGAATACGAGGAGGGCATCGTCATCAGCCAGTCCCGCCGGGCGGGCGCGCGGGTGAAGCAGAGCGTGCCCGTGGTGCTGACCGTCAGCCGGGGCTCCCAGTGGTATTACCTGGAGGACTTCGTGGGCCAGCGGCTGGAGGACGCCACCGACGCGCTGCGCGCCCAGGGCGTGGAGACGGTGGACGTGAACTACGTCCAGTCGGAAGCGCCGGTGGGCTCGGTGGTCAGCGTGTCCCCCCAGCCGGGACGCCAGACCAAGGACGAGCCGGTGACCCTCTCCGTCAGCGGACAGCGGATACTGATGCCGTCGCTGATCGGCTTTGCGCTGGACGACGCCCGGAAGCTGATCGAGGCGGAGAACCTGCAGCTGGGCACGGTCACCGAGGCGGAGGCCGTGGACGCCGTGCCGGGCACCGTCATCGCCCAGAGCGTCGAGGCCGGCGCGGAGCTGCTGGCCGGGGCGGTGGTGGACATCACCGTCAACCAGGCCCGCCAGGTGCTGTACTATCCCATCTCCAAGCTGTCGGTGGTGGTGCCGCTGAACGGCAGCGACGTGCAGCTGGCGCTGACCGCCCCCTCGGGCAACGTCCGCGAGGTGTATCACGGCGTGCTGAACGCCGGCACCTACCGCATCGCCCTGGACAGCGATGAGCCCGGCCAGCACACCGTGAACATCACCATGGACGGCGTGCTGATGGAGCGCAGGACGGTCAATTTTGAATGAGGAGATAATGAATGGCAGAGACGACATCGACCGGCACCATATTGCAGGGCGTCGGCGGGTTTTATACCGCCCTTGACGGTGAGGGGCGGGAATACACGCTGCGGGCCCAGGGGAAGCTGCGGCGGGAGCGGCTGAAGCCGAAGGTGGGCGACCGGGTGGAGATGATGCCCGGCGAGGGGGAGGCGCACGGCTGGATCTGCCGGATACTGCCCCGGTGCAATGAACTCGTGCGCCCGCCGGTGGCGAACATCGACGCGATCGTGATCGTGGTGGCCGCCGCCACGCCGGACCCGGACCTGGTGATGGCGGACCGGCTGATGCTGAACGCCCGCCGGGCGGGCATATCGGTGCAGCTGGTGGTCAACAAGTGCGACCTGGCTCCGGAAAGCGCGGACGACATCGTCCGGCAGTATCGCGGGGCCCAGGTTCAGCCGCTGAAGGTGTGCGCTTCGACGGGCGAGGGCCTGGACGCGCTGCGTGAGCGGCTGAAGGGGAAGGTCCACGCCCTGGCGGGGCAGTCCGGCGCGGGCAAGTCCACGATGATCAACGCCCTGTACGGCCTGGAGCTGGAGACCGGCGGCCTGTCCCGGAAGATCGAGCGGGGGAAGAACACCACCCGACACTGCCAGCTGATCCCCGTGGAGGGGGGCGGCATGGTGCTGGATACCCCGGGCTTCAGCCTGCTGGAATCGGAGCTGTTCGATCCGGTGGCGCTGAAGGACAGCTGGCCGGAGTTTATCCCCTTTGAGGGGCAGTGCTATTTCCAGCCCTGCTATCACGCCACGGAGCCGCGCTGCGCGGTGCTGGAGGCGGTGGCCGCGGGAAAGATCGACGGGCAGCGGCACGGGCGCTACGTGGCGCTGCTGGAGGAATTGAAACTGAGATGGAGGGATCGCTATGATTAGTGTTGCGCCTTCGCTGCTGGCAGCGGATTACCTGCGCATCGGCGAGGACATTCGCCGCATGAAGGAGGCCGGCGCGGACTGGCTGCACTTCGACGTGATGGACGGCAGCTTCGTGCCGAACATCAGCTTTGGACAGGACATGTGCCGGCGGGCGGCGGAGTGCGGCCTGCCCGTGGATGCCCACCTGATGATCGTGAATCCGGAGAAGTATATCGAAGCCTTCGCGGCGGCGGGGGCGAAGATCATCACCGTACACGCCGAGGCGGTCACCCACCTGCATCGCGTCCTTCAGCAGATTCGCGCCGCAGGCTGCCTGGCGGGCGTGGCGCTGAACCCGGCCACCTCGCCGGAGTGCCTGCGCTACGTGCTGGGGGACTTCGACCTGGCGCTGGTGATGACGGTAAACCCCGGCTACGGCGGCCAGAAGCTGATCCCCGCCTGTATCGACAAGGTGGGCGAGGTGCGGGGCATGCTGAACCGGGCCTGCATCGACGCCATCGTGGAGGTGGACGGCGGCGTGAACCTTCAGACCGCGCCGAAGCTGGTGGCCGCCGGGGCCGACACCCTGGTGGCGGGCAGCGCCCTGTTCGGCGCGCCGGACGCAAGGGCGTTCATCGAGACGCTGAAGCGGCAGGGATAAGCATTGTTTTGTCACAATTAACACAAATGCCCCTGTAACCTTTTCGGACAGGGGCTATAATTATGGCTCGAAAGAACCTTTAAGGCGATCCCGTGAGGTCGGCAAGGCGCTTGAGAACGCATGGATGAATCGGGCCGGCAGGTCCGCTGAGGACGCGCTCTGTCTTGTCGACAGGGCGCGTCGTTTCATACGCGGGGTGTGTTACATGCAGAAGAAGACCCAGATCATGGATGCGGCCCAGGTCCGCCGCACCGTCACCCGCATGGCGCACGAGATCATCGAGCGCAACAAGGGCGTCGAAGGCGTGGTGCTGGTGGGCATTCGCCGCCGGGGCGAGCCCATCGCCCGGATGCTGGCCGAGGCCATTTGCCGGGTGGAGGGTGCGACGCTGCCTGTGGGCACGGTGGACATCACCTTCTACCGTGACGACCTGACCCACGCCTCCCGGGATCCGAAGCTGAACCGCACCGACATCCCCTTTCCCATCGAGGACAGGACCGTGGTGCTGGTGGACGACGTGCTGTATACCGGGCGCACCGCCCGGGCGGCGATGGACGCGCTGATGGACATGGGTCGCGCCCGCCGCATCCAGCTGGCGGTGCTGATCGACCGGGGCCACCGGGACCTGCCCATCCGCGCCGATTTCGCGGGCAGGAACGTGCCCACGGCCCTGAGCGAGTTCGTTCGCGTCGCCCTGCCCGAGATCGACGGGGAGACGGGGGTATGGTTGTGCGATTGCGTTCAGGCTAAAGGGTGATTCAGGCACGGCAGGGCCGGGACCATAGACGTCGGCACGCCGCCGACAATTTGGAAAAGCCCGGTTTTTTACCCGATGGATATTGGAATACATGAAGGAGGCGAGCGTTATGAAGATCGAGAAGAGCGTGAAGGACGGGAGGGTCTGCTATGCGCTGGAGGGTCGCCTTGACACCACCACCGCGCCGGAGCTTGAAAACGAACTGAAGCGTGATTTGGACAGCGCCACGGGGCTGACGATGGATTTCAGCAAGCTGGATTACATCTCCTCAGCCGGTCTGAGGGTTTTGCTGAGCGCCCATAAGGCGATGAGCAAGAAGGAGGGCATGAAGGTGACGAATGCGAACGAGATCGTGCGAGAGGTGTTTGACGTCACAGGCTTCTCGGACATTCTGGACATCGAGTGAGGTGAATGCGATATGAAATCCGATATAATCGCCGTATCCAGCAAGGGCAGGGGATTGGACGACGCGCTGGCCCTGGCCGACCGGACCGCGAAACAGCTGGGGCTGTCGCAGCGGGATGCGTTGCGCATGCGTCTGCTGGTCGAAGAGATGATGAGCATGGTGCGTTCCATCGTCGGCCAGCTCGAGGGCAAATTCTGGATCGAGACCGAGGACAGGGCCTATCGGCTCTATCTTCAAATGGCCTCTCTGCTGGACACTGAACAGCGTAAGCAGCTGCTTTCCGCTTCAACCAGCGGGAAAAATGAAGCCCATCGCGGCATCATGGGCAAGATCAGGGCGTTTTTCGAGCCTATGCCGATCGAGGATACGCCTGCGTATCTTGCCGGAACGATCGTTCGGGGCAAAGCAAGCGACGATCTGACCTGGTCGCTGGATGCCTATCGCGAGCGCCTTCTCAAGCGCAAGGATGCTTCTGACGAAGCGCGGCAGGAATGGGACGAGCTCGAAAAATCTGTGGTCTCCCACATCACGGACAATGTCACAGTCAGCATACACAATTATGATGTGGAACTGATGATCTACAAGAAGCTGGACTGAGGGCTTTCCGGAAGATGCGGGAAGCAAAGAAAGGTGGAGGATTGGATATGTCTGACCAGGGTATTCGTGACGCAAGGTCCCTCGGCATCCCGAAGATGCTGCTGCTGGGCTTCCAGCACATGTTCGCCATGTTCGGCGCGACGGTATTGGTGCCGGTGCTGACCGGACTGCCGGTTTCGACCACGCTGCTGTTCGCGGGCCTCGGCACGCTGCTGTTCCACTTCCTGACCAAGGGCAAGGTGCCCGCGTTCCTGGGCTCCTCCTTCGCCTTCATCGGCGGCTATGCCGCGGTGGCGGCCCTGTTCAAGGACGCCGAGGCCATCAACTGGATCCCCTACGCCGGCGTGGGCGTGGCCTGCGCGGGCCTGCTGTACGCGGTGCTGTCGGCGCTGGTGAAGTCCTTCGGCGCGAAAAAGGTCATGCGTTTCTTCCCGCCCATCGTCACAGGTCCGGTCATCATCTGCATCGGCCTGACGCTGGCGAACTCCGCCATCAATAACTGCGCCACCAACTGGTGGATCGCCCTGCTGGCCATCGCCATCGTGGTGGTCGCCAACATCTGGGGCAAGGGCATGATCAAGATCATCCCCATCCTGCTGGGCGTGGTCGGCAGCTATGCGGTGGCCGCCATCTTCGGCCAGGTGGACTTCTCCGGCGTGGCCACCGCGAAGTGGATCGGCTTCCCGATTCAGGGTACGAATACCGTGTTCAGCCTGTTCAACGGCTGCGACGGCGGCCGGCTGGTGAGCGCCATCGCTATCATGATGCCCGTCGCGCTGGCGACCATGGTGGAGCACATCGGCGATATCTGCGCCATCTCCTCCACCGTGGGCGAGAACTATGTGGCCGATCCCGGCCTGCACCGCACCCTGCTGGGCGACGGCTCCGCTACGGCCCTGGCCGCGCTGTTCGGCGCTCCGGCCAACACCACCTACGGCGAGAATACCGGCGTGCTGGCCCTGACCAAGGTCTACGACCCCAAGGTGATCCGCATTGCCGCGGTGCTGGCCGTGCTGTTTGCCTTCTGCCCCAAGTTTGAAGCGCTGATCCACGCCATGCCCGCCGCCACCATCGGCGGCGTCAGCCTGATCCTCTACGGCATGATCTCCGCCGTGGGCGTTCGCAACGTGGTGGAGAACCAGGTGGACTTCACCAAGAGCCGCAACATCATCGTGGCCGCCATGATCCTCGGCCTGACGCTGGGCATCCACTTCTCCGGCAGCCAGGGCGCGGATACTGTCAATGCCATCAACGGTGCGATCAGCTTCTCCATCGGCGCTGTGACCATCAAGCTGTCCGGCTTGGCCGTGGGCGCGCTGGTGGGCATCATCCTGAACGCCATCCTGCCCGGCAACGACTATGAGTTCGGCGCCAACCAGCTGGGCGACACCTCCGTCAACTTCCAGCAGGGCATCGACCGCGCGGGGACGAAGAAGCGGTAATCGAGTAGAAACATATAATCGCTCCCACTTCCTTATGGAGGTGGGAGCGATTGCTGTCGTTATGTTTTATATGTCATGAAACAGTGTCCGCAATTAATGCAATACCTTGTCCGGATCCTGTCAAACAACCTGTGCTCAACCCTGGGATTGATTACAGCGCGCCAGGTTTTCATGTCTTTGCCCAGCCGAAGCGCTCGCGCAGGGATTGGCACATTTCATCAGCGTCGCGTTCGTAGCGTGCGTACATTGTCTGAGATGTACCGAGATAGTCTGCAACCTGCTGCTGGGTTTTATCGGCATCTTCGCGCAAATCGCGCATGATTTTTATATAATCGATGCGTCTCACTCCCCATGCAGATTGCTCAATATACTTAGGAACTGTTATTGTGAACATGCCTTGTCGCGCTCCGAGCGCCTGTGGGATTGAACAGTATCGTTTGATCGTCCTACGAGGTAATCCAGCGATACCCCGTAATAATCTGCCAGTTTGATCAAATACTCCAACGGAATGGTCTGAAAGCCTCGCTCATACCTGGAATATACGGTTTGTTGTATACCAAGATACTCTGCAATATCCTTCTGCTTCAGGTCAGCATCCTCGCGCATATCCCGCAGCCTTCGAAAGTACACGCGTGATCACCGCCCTTCAATACAATACATGCCAATGAACAGATTGGTACTATTGACATTATTGCATTGACGGTGGTATAATGCACAATACAGAACTAAAAAGTACTAAAAATGGCTGGGACTCAATATGCCATAGGGGAGGGATAAGGGTGTATTGTGAAAACTGCGAGACCGGGGACAGGACAAACGATGGAATAACGCAGATTCAATATGCGGCCATAGGCGCGCGCATCCGTTCCAGGCGTCTGGAGATGGGATTGACGCAGGCGCAGCTGGGGCGTTTGGCCGGCGTCTCAGGCTCCTTCGTGGGTCACCTGGAACGGGCCGAGAAGATCCCCTCCGTGGAGACGCTGATGCGGCTGTGCATCGGCATGGATATGAGCATGGATTACCTGGTGATGGGCGTCAGGCGGGAATGCGAGCGGACGCGTTGCGCGCTGTACGAGGAGCTGCGGGAACTGCTTGACAGGTATACACGGAACAAGTCCGGTATGACGAAAATGACGAAATAAACCCAACGGTTTTTTGGGAAACCGAAAAAAGCCAATACAAAGACAAATACAAAGACGAATACAAATACAAAGAAAAATACAAAGAGAAAGACAAAGAAAAAGAGTGTGGGAGAGGTCCCCCGGCAAGCCGGGGGACCTCTCCTGCGCACCCACCCGAATGGGCAATGTCATCAACTTAAGGAAAAAATACCTGCCGTCGCGCCCAAAAGGCTTCCCCTTGAGGGCAATGTCGTCAACTTAGCAAAAGTTGTAATAGGAAAAGAGTTCACAACAAGCGTCAAAACCTCCGTAGCGGCGACTATCAGTCGCCATGCCATC
>CACWZI010000048.1:20934-30509 GCA_902765305.1 uncultured Eubacteriales bacterium | reverse complement strand
ATCGTGAATCCCAACGACCAGCGCCTGATGGAGACCGTCAAGACCTGCGACATCATCAAGAACAACAACCTGTACGCCGACTCCTACCTGGAGATCTGATCAGACGCCAGAGGGAGCGCCTTCGCTTCGCCCGGGATGGCACATCGCAGCCATCCCGGGCGAAGCGCATTTTTGGGTGGCGGGATTCGTGGAAATGTTGTATAATGTTCTCCGTATGGATGAAACGGGCGGAAAGGAAGTGATCCCGGATGAACAAGTCGTTGAAGAAGAACAGCCTGTTTTATTTGTTCTACAATGTTCTGAACATGCTGTTTCCCTTTGTCTCCAGCCTGTACGTCGCCAGGGTGTTGCTTCCCGAGAGCATCGGCGAGGTCGCCTACGCGCAAAATGTGGTCTCCTACTTCTCGATACTGGCCTTCCTGGGGATCCCGACCTATGGTATAAAGGCCATCGCCAAGGCCAGGGGCAGCAGGGAGGAGATGGACGCCGTCTTTTCCGAGCTGTTCATCATCAACGGCATCTCGACGGTTTTCTTCACGGCGATCTATTATGCCCTGATATTCATCGTCCCCGCGTTCAGGGCCAACCTGGCCCTGTATGCCACCGTCGGCCTGACGGTCATACTGAACATGCTCAACATATCCTGGCTCTACGAGGGGCTGGAGGAATTTGGCTATGTCTCCCTGAGAAATGCCGTATTCAAGGTCATCATGTTTGCCTTGATCGTCGTATTTGTGAAAGGCGAGCAGGATGTGCTCGCGTATGCGGCCATAACTGTGTTCGGAGTCGCGGGCAACAATCTGATCAATGTGATCCACGCCCGGCGTTATGTCGGGCTTCGGACGACGAACCTGGACCTGGCGCGCCACATGAAGCCCATTTTTATGCTGGTGATGGTGAACCTCGCCATAGAGATCTATACCCTCGTGGATACGACCATGCTCGGCATCATGACGACGAAGGAACATGTCGCCTATTACCAGTATGCCAGCAAGGCCAACAAGATCCTGCTGCAGGTCACAAACTCGGTGACCATGGCCCTCGTTCCGCGGATCGCGCTGTGCTATAAGGAAAAGCGGTTCGACGCGTTCAACGGCATACTGACGAAGGCCTTGAAGGTCATCATCATAGGGGCTGTTCCGATGATCATCGGCCTGCAGTTTACCTCGGAATTCCTGTTTACAAGGCTGTTCGGCGCGCCCTATCTCGTGTCGGGCTTGGTGGAAAGGATACTGTGCCTGGTGCTGCTGATCTCGCCCGTCGGATACCTGCTCGGCTCGCGGGTGATGCTGGTTACGGACAGGGAATCCAGGATGGCGCTTTGCGTCTGCGTCGGGGCGATCGTCAACGTCGTGGGCAACTTTTTCCTGATCCGGCCCCTTTGCGAAAGGGGCGCGGCCATCGCCTCCGTCGTCAGCGAAGCCGCGGTCATGGTCATGTATGTGGCACAGGGCAGAAGGGTGTACCGGTTGAACCGATACGGCGATACCGCGGTGAAGGTCGGCATAGCGGGCGTCCTGGAGGCGGCGGTATTGGCCGTACTCAAGACCGCCCTGCCGGAATCGTGGATGGCCCTCGGCACTCAGGTGGTCGCGGCGGCGGCCGTCTATGCGGGCGCGCTGGTCCTTCTGAACGAACCCACGGTCAGGGATATTCTTTCCGGGCTGGCAAACAGGATATTTCACAGGGGAGGAACGGTATGAACAGGATACTCTTTGTCTGCCACGGTAACATCTGCCGTTCGCCGATGGCGGAGTACGTGATGAAGAAGCTGGTGAAGGACGCGGGGCGGGAGGGCGCGTTTGAGATCGCCTCCGCGGCCACCAGCCGGGAGGAGATCGGCAATCCGGTATATCCGCCGGCCCGTTCGGAGCTGGCGAAGCACGGCATCTCCTGCAAGGGCCACGCCGCCCGGCAGATGACCCGGGCGGATTACGATCATTACGACTGGCTGGTGGGCATGGAGCCCTACAACATCCGCAACATGCTGCGCATCACCGGCGGCGACCCCGAGGGCAAGATCCGCCTGCTGATGTCCTTCGCCGGAAGCGACGAGGCGATCGACGACCCCTGGTACACCGGAAGGTTCGCCGAGGTGTACGGGCAGATCGAGCGGGGGTGCAAGGGAATTTTAGGGGTTAGGGGTTAGGTTTTAGGGGTTAGGGGAGGAGGAAATCCTGACGGATTTCTTTGATTTATAATACGAAGCGCCAGAACCCCGTAGTTTTAATAAAATCATACAAAATACGTAGAGAATTGCGACGCGAAGCTAGCCCTTTCGGGTACCTTCCCTAACCCCTAACCCCTAAAACCTAAAACCTAAATTCTGATTTGTCGCAGCGCGACAAATCAGAATTTCCCCGGTACATCCCCGCCGCCCCCACGGCGCAAATCAGCGCGGGCCAGGGGTGGGCGGAGAGCAGCAGCGCGGCCATGGCGACGCACAGGGCCAGCGTGATGGCGGGAACCGTCTTTTTTTTCGCCTGGGCCAGCGCGATGGCGGCGCAGGTCAGCAGCGCGGCGAGGCTGAGCAGCTGGGAGACGCGGAAGGGCCCCAGGCGCAGGCTGTCGGTGCGCAGCCCCTCCACCAGCGCCCGCTCCAGGGCGTAGAGGAACACGTAGCTGCGAAAGATTTCGCCGTCCCGGCGGAAGCGGTGGCGGCGCTCGGCGATGAGCAGCGCCGCCACGATGATGAAGCACCAGGCGGATTCATAGAAGAATGTGGCGAAGTGCCACTGGCCGTCGGCGCGTATGAATACCGATATGGGAAAGCGCTGTTGCCAGGGCTGGGTGGCGACGGCGCCGTAGGCCTCCTGGTTGACGAAATTGCCCCAGCGCCCGATGGCCTGGCCCAGTGCGATGGATGGCGCGGCCAGGTCGGCCAGCCGCAGGAAGGGCAGTCCCTTGCGCCTGGCGTACAGCCAGCCCGCCAGCACGCCGCCGATGATGCCGCCGTAGATGGCCATGCCGCCCTCCCAGATGTACAGCGCCCGGATGGGATTGGCGGCGTATTCCCGCCACGAGAACAGCACATAGTAGAGCCGGGCGCCCACGATGGCCGCTGGAATGCCGATCAGCGCAAGGTCCAGCGCCGTGTCCCTGGGCAGGCCCAGGCGCCTTTCCCGCGCCCGGGCCAGCGCCACGGCCAGGGCCATGCCGACGGCGATGATCACGCCGTACCAGTGAAAGGTCAGCCCGAAGAGGACGATGCTCGTGGGTGTGAATTGAACCATGGGTCGCTCCTTAAACAATGATCAGGGCCGCAAAACGGCCCTGAATACTATTATATCCCTCATGTCAACCGGGAATGTATCGCCTTCTTCTGGGCGTACATCTTTTGGTCGGCCTCGTTCAGCAGCTTTCGGAAGGTGGTCTGGCCGATCTCCTCGGCGTAGGCATAGCCCATGGAGATGCTGACGTTGTGTTCCTTCTCCGCCTGCTCGAAATCCGACACCATGCGGTCGATGGCGTCGGGGGTGCAGTCCTTCACGATGGCGGCAAATTCGTCGCCGCCGAAGCGGAAGCAGTTTTCCCCAAAGCAGGAGGAGATGCAGTGCGCCGCGTCCCGCAGCAGCCGGTCGCCGGCCAGATGGCCCTCGGTGTCGTTGGTCTGCTTCAGGAAGTTGACGTCGAACAGAAGCACCGCCATGGAATAGCCGCTGGACTCGGATTCCAGCAGGTATTGCTCGAACCGGTAGCGGTTGGGCAGGTTCGTCAGCGCGTCGGTTTCCGCCGCCGAGCGCAGTATGCTGTCCAGGGCGTTGCGCCGCTTCAGCACGTCGTTGTAGGCCGCCGCCACCAGCCGCACCTCCCGGAAGCCCCGGGTCTCGTCCAGCGGCACGTCCTCGGGGATCAGCGTGACAAAGCGTCCCAGGGGGGACAGCAGCTGGCGGTACAGCGTGGCGAAGGTGACGATCAGCACCACGATGATGGATACCGTGATGATCCACAGCACCGTGCGCAGCAGGGTGATGCGCCGGGCCGCCCGGGCCGCCAGCTGGGCGGAGGTGCTCTGCAGCACGCCGACGCATGCGTTCACGTTCTGGGACACCGACTGCTTGTTCATGCCGTAGACCGAGCCGAGGATCAGTGTGCGGGCCGCGGCCATCCGCGCCTCGCCGGACATCGCCTGCTCCGCCTCGGTCAGCTCCACCCGGGGGATGTCCGTCAGGGGCTTGATCTCGGGCAGCGGGTAGACCGAGCTGACCAGGCTGATGGCGTGCAGCTGGGCGTTCAGCATGTAGTTGGCGCTTTCCGCCGCGTTTTCCAGCAGACCCAGCTCCTCCGGGTTGATCTTGTGGGTTTTGAACTGCGCCAGTATGTCGTCGCCTCGGCGCGGCACGCTCAGCTCGCCGGCATAGGCCTGCAGCGGGGCCACGTTCACCTCGCCCGCCTCGGTCAGGGGCATCAGCACGAAATTGCTCGAGGTCTCCGACAGCAGGCTGGAGCCCGCCAGCAGCGACGTGGCCTCCTGGGTGTACTGGCCGGCGTTGGAGTTGATGATGGAGAGGTTGCTGCTGTTGGTGTTGATCATCACGATCACGGCGATGATCAGCACGTGCAGTATGGAAAGTATGACCACGATGGGCATCGTCAGGGCGTTTGCCGATGCGCCGCCCACGCGATTGTTGAGCCGTTTGTTCTGCATCTTTGGATCGCCTTTTCGTTTTTTTAAAGGTCGGAGCGGAAATTGGTGACATAAAATAATGCCAAACAATCTATTCTATTATACCATTCATGGCGCCCTTTGTCTACTCCATTAGGTAAAAAGGGCGTCACAATCTAATGCATATGGCGAAAAAAAGTCAAGTGATGCGCATTGAATCATAACCCAACAGGGGTTATAATATAGAATACGATGGTTGTACCCTGTCCGCTTTGTCCTCACGGTGGGTCAGGCGGCCTATACTACGAGCGATCGGGGCGTGAGCTATGCGCAGAAAGAGAGTGACCGGCAGGTTCTTCGTGTTCCTGTTGGCATTGCTTGTCATCGCCTTCCTGATCCTTCGGCCAAGGCTGTTCCCCGGCTCAAAGGAGACGGTCATCATGATGGCCAATGCGGACCAGCGCCAGACGGTGGACTGCGTGATCATACGCGACGAGTCGGTGACCCTGGCGGAATCCACGGCGCGGGTGGAGTACATATCGCCGGAGAATTCGCTGGTGACCGCGGATACCACCGTGGCCAACCTGTACGCCACCGGCTATTCCGAGAGCCTGCTGAACAGCCTGGAGACCACCCGTAAGAAGATCCAGGACTACCACAAGCAGCTGCTGGCCAACATCGTGGATTCCCAGCTCCAGGAGCTGGACCAGCGGGTCAACCGCAAGGCCATCGAGTTCAAGAACCTGATCACCCGCCAGACCATCGGCAACCTGAAGACCGTGGCCAGCCAGCTGGAGACGGAAATGGTGCGCCGCCAGGAATACCTTCGCCAGAACAAGCGGGGCGACAGCAAGCTGACCAAGCTGTACGACGAGGAAAACACCCGCCTGTCCAGCATACAGTCCTGGCGCACGGTGTCCAACGCGGACCGGGACGGCGTGGTGTCCTTCTACATCGACGGCTACGAGACCGACCTTACGCCCGACAGCCTGAACGCGCTGTCCATCGCCCAGGTGCGCCAGGTGCTGGCGGGGGAGCGGCTGGAGAATACCCGCCAGACCCTGAACAACGGCATCTACCGCATCGTGAACCAGAACCGCTGGTATGTGGCGGTGCTCTACAGAGGCAATACCTGGACGCCGATGGTGGGCCAGGACAACTACTTCATCCAGATGGAGGGCTTCGACGACCTCACCTATACCGCCTCGGTTTACAGCGTGCAGAAGGAAAACGACAGCACGCTGGCGATCTTCGAGGTGCGCGACCCCATCGGTCCGCTGATCTACCGGCGCACCGGCAAGGCCCAGTTCAGCATCACGCTGACCGGCCTGTCCGTGCGGGTGGAGGCGCTGTACAACGAAAACGGCCAGATGGGCGTCTGGGTGTACGATGTGCCCGGCGGCACCTTCGTGCCGGTGGAGGTGCTCTCCACCGACGGTAGCATCGCCATGATCCAGCCGATGGTGGAGGGCGCCCTGCAGCTGGGCCAGACGGTATTGATCAAATAGATTTGGACAAACAGATTCGGAGAACGTCAATGAACCGCGAGGAACTGCTATCGAACATCGCGCGCTGGCAGGCGCGCATCGGCGAGGCCTCCGCCAAATGGGGCGGGGCCACCATCTGCGGCGTCAGCAAGACCATCGATCCCGACACCATCAACATGGCCTGGGACGGCGGCATCCGCATACTGGGGGAAAACCGGGTGCAGGAGCTGGTGGGCAAGCAGGATCGGCTGAACCCCGGCTTTGAGATCCACCTGATCGGGCGGCTTCAGACCAACAAGGTGAAGCAGGCCGTGGAGCGGGTGGCCATGATCCAGTCCGTGGACCGCGAGCCCCTGGCGCTGGAGATCTCCCGCCGGGCCGAGGCGGCGGGGAAGGTGATGCCGGTGCTGGTGCAGGTGAACATCGCCCGGGAGCCCCAGAAGGCCGGCGTGGACGAGGAGGAGCTGCTGCCGCTGCTGCGCCGCTGCGCCGAATTGCCCGGGCTGTCGGTGCAGGGCCTGATGGCCATCATGCCCATCGCAGGCGATCCCGAGGACGTTCGGCCCCTGTTCCGGCAGATGCGCCGCTGGTTCGACCGGCTGCGGGAGATGGACCTGCCCGGCATCGGGATGAACACGCTCTCCATGGGCATGTCCGACGACTGCGTCGTCGCCGCCGAGGAGGGCGCGACGATGGTCCGGCTGGGACGGGCGCTGTTCGGCGCCAGACCGGCAAAGATATAGGCGATTACGGCAGAGCCCTGTAGCGGCGGCCTTCAGGCCGCCACAACGTATGACAGGCAGCCATCAATCGGTGGGCGACAACGCATGACGCGATAAAGAGGGGAAGACCATGGCGCGCAACAAATCCGGAGGCCTCAACAAGCTGTTGAATTTCATCGGCCTGGTGGACGATGAGGATACGCAGGATACCTATGGCGAGGAGTATTCCTCCGACAACTACGGCCGGAGGGCGGCCTATACGCCCGCGCGGCAGCAGCGCACGACCAGCGCCGCCGGCAGCCGCCAGACTGCGGCCCGCTCGAATACCCAGCGCCGCCTGCCGGAGAACACGAGCCGCTCCAGCCGCTACGACAGCCGTGCCCCGAGGGGCTATGACGACTACCGCACGGGCGAGCGCCGCACCGCGTCGCGCTTCGACGACTCGGGCTATACTGCCGCGCCCCGCCAGCCCCGCCAGTCCTCCCGCTACAGCCAGCAGCCCGATCCCCGCTACGACAGCAGCAGGAACCTGCCCCAGCGGGTCAGTCCCCAGCGCCCCATGCGGGTCAGCCAGCGCTCTCGGACGGTGATGTACTCGCTGCATTCGCTGGAGGATTGCTGCGAGGTGATCGACCAACTGATCGCCAACAACACCGTGGTGCTCACCATGGACGAGCTGGACGGCCACCTGCTCCAGCGGGCGGTGGACACCCTCTCCGGCGCGGTGTTCGCGCTGCACGCCAGCATCCGCAAGGCGTCGGACCGCACCTACCTGGTGGCGCCGATGTCGGTGGAGGTCAACGACATCTACGACATGGACCGGAGGTTCTGAATCAAGCGTTGATGCGCACGGAGGTGAAGGCGGGATGGGCCTTTACGAGGTATTCTACGCGGGATATATCTTCCTGCGGCTGATCACGCTGGCGATATTCGTCTACTGCGTGCTCAGCTGGTTCCGGCCCAATTTCCGGGCCTTCGACATCCTGGGGAATTTCATACGCCCCTTCGTGGCCCCGTTCCAGGGCCTGTCGATGAAGCTGCGACAGTATTTCCGGGCCCCGGTGGACTTCTCCTATCTGTTCGCGATACTCGCCTACCAGCTGCTGGGGCGGCTTTGGTGGCGGCTGTACTACCTGCTGGCCCGGAGGCTGTGATGGACGACGCGCTGGAAAAGCGGCTGAACGAGCTGGCGCTGCGGGCAGGGCACAGCGGCAGGGCCTGTTACACCCGCTTCCTGGAGCCTTCGGCGCTGGGCATGTTGCATATGGCGGCGTGCCGGGCAGGGGTCGAGGTGGCCCTGTGGGGCGGCTACGAGGGCGCTGAGCGCTGCGTGGCGGCGTTTCACGGGGCGCAGGCCCCCGGGGCGGGGGAATGGCCCATCGTGGCGCTGCGGCTGCAGTGGAACGGCAAATTCGCCAATCCCGGCCATCGCGACCTGCTGGGCGCGGTGATGGGCCTGGGCATCGAGCGGGAGATGACCGGCGACATCGCCATGGGGGAATATCACGGCGCGCCCTGCGCCTACCTGTTCGCGCTGGAGGAGGTGGCGGATTATATCGCCGCCAGCCTGGACAGCGCGGGCCGGGCGAGCCTGAAGGTCAGCGTGGCGGCAGAGACGCCGCAGCTGTCGCCGCCCGAGGGCGAGAGCCTGCGACTGACGGTGCAGCAGCAGCGTCTGGACGCGGTACTGGCTGCGGCCTGTCGCCTGTCCCGCGGCGAGGCCCAGCGGCTGATCGCCGCAGGGCTGGTGAAGCTGAACCACGTGCCCCAGCTGCGGCCGGACGCCCGGCTGTGCGAGGGCGACCTGATCTCTGCCCGGGGCTATGGCCGGATACGGGTGACCGCCTTCCAGGGGGAATCCCGCCGGGGCCGGCAGGTGGTGCAGGTATTCCGCTACGGCGGCAAATAATGTAATTCTAACGTCTCTATGCAGGAATTGGGCGTTGCCAGGGCGAAATATTCCGGGATGGAGTGACGTTTGATTGAGAGAACCATTTACACCAGTGATGAAAGGACGGTATCGACATGGCGATCAGCGTGAAGGATATTCAGGAGAAGGAATTTGGCACCCAGGCGACGGGCGGCTATAACATCGAACAGGTCGACGATTTTCTGGATGAGATTTCCGAGCAGATGACGAAGCTCGTGCGCGAGAACCTCGAGCTGAGCCGGCAGGTCAAGACCCTGGAGGCCGACGTGCTGGCGGCCCGCAGGCAGGCGGCGGAGGCCGAGGCCCGCACGCCCGACTACAACGAGAAGGGCTACTTCCAGAACCTTCAGAACGCCATGCGCGAATCGCTGATCGGCGCCCAGCGCATCGCGGACGAGACCACCGAGGAGGCCAACCGCAAGGCCCAGAAGACCGTCAGCGACGCCCAGGCCAAGGCCAGCGCCCTGGTGAGCAAGGCCCAGGAGGAGGCGGACGCCATTGCCGCCGAGGCCAAGAGCCAGGTGGAGACCCTCGAGGCGCGCTACGAGTCCCTGAAGGCCGCTGCCGCCGCCTACAAGGAGGAATTCAGCCGCCTGCTGGACACCCAGGCCAACGCCCTGAGGGAGAGCAACGGGCTGTTCTGATAGCAGACCCCATATAATTCCATAGAGAAAAACCTCCGCTTCGCCCAGAATGGGCGGGCGGAGGTTTTTTGTGGGGAGAAGGGAGGTAACTACTGATTTGTCGCACTGCGACAAATCAGTAGTTAGGTTTTAGGTTATAGGTTTTAGGTGTTAGGGAAGGTAGAAATCCTGACGGATTTCTTTTAT
>CACWZI010000048.1:0-20874 GCA_902765305.1 uncultured Eubacteriales bacterium | reverse complement strand
GCGAAGCGTTAAGGGATTTGCACCACCCCTAAAACCTAACCCCTAAAACCTAAAACCTGAATACTGATTTATCGAGCCCTGCTCGATAAATCAGTATTTATCTTCCTACACCGAAAAATCGGAGGGGGCTCAATGCCCCCTCCGTTGGGTATTACCGGGCTTTCTTCTTTTTCCGGCCCATGACGATGGCCATTACCAGGGCGAAGATGCCGACTGCGCCGCAGATCCACACCCAGGCGGGAATGGTGTCGCCGGTGCCGAACATGCCGTACAGCGGCGTGCCGTAGCCGAACATGTCGAACAGCTCCTCCAGTTCCTCGTCACTCATATCCTCGAAGCGCGGTACCGGCGTGCCGGTCTTGCGCTCGGGAATGTCCTCGGGCTTCTCGGGCACCGTGGGAACGCCTCCGCCGGGCGTCGGGGTCTCGTCGTCCGACGAGGGCCGCGGCGGCGTGCTGCCGTCGATCAGGCTGTTGGTGAGCGTCGTACCGTCGATGCGGGAGAAGTAACCGCTCACGCCGTCCTCGCGGACTTCGTAGGTGTAGATGTTGCCGTAGCCGTCGTCCACAGGCAGGTGCTGGAAGCTGTAGCTCCAATTCGTGCCGGCGGTGACCGTGCGGCTGTCGATCTCTACGCCGTCGCGCAGCAGGCGCACCGTGATGCTGGTGGGCCGCTTGCCGCTGGCGTTGTTGTTGTCGTTCCAGACCTTCTCGCCAGTCAGATCGGTGTAGCGTTCGGGCTCCCTCGGAATCAGCTTGTTGGTGATCACCAGGCCGGAGACGGTGGACTCGTAGTAGTTCACAGGCGACTCCTTGACGGTGTAGGTGATCTCATTGCCGCTTCCGTCGAACTTGGGCAGGTTGCTGAAGGTGAAGGTCCAGTGGCTGCCGCTCTTGGACCAGGACGGCTGGGCGCTCACAGCAGAACCGTCCGCGTACAGCGTGACCTCGATGGAGCCGGGCCGCACCTTGTGCACGTTGTCCTCGTCGACCCAGATCTTGGTGCCGCTGATCTCAGTGACCGGGGTGGGCGTCGGAGCGGGCGGCACAGGTACGCCGCCGCCACCGCCGCCACCGCCGCCACCGCCGGGCGTCGTGGTAGGCGTGGGCGTGGGCGTCGCGCTCGCGCTGGGCGTGGGCGTCGCGCTGGCACTGGGCGTAGGCGTCACGACCGGGGTGGGCGTGGGCGTCACGACCGGGGTGGGCGTCGGCGTCGGGGTGGGCGTCGGGGTGGGCGTCGGCGTCGGCGTCGGGGTAGGCGTCGGCGTCGGGGTAGGCGTCGGCGTCGGGGTAGGCGTCGGCGTCGGGGTAGGCGTCGGCGTCGGGGTGGGCGTCGGCGTCGGGGTGGGCGTCGGCGTCGGAGTGGGTGTTGTATAGGTATCCTTGTCGTTGACTGTTATATCGTAGAGCAGCCCCGTCTGGTTGGCGTTCCATGCGGGAATCGTGATGAAGAAGGGATTTGCTTTAAAGCCTTCGGGCGTCTTAGTCCATACGCCAATATAGACGCCAAGATCCAAGTCTCCCTTTGCTGCCGTATTGCCGGAAAAGACCATCGTCCCACGCTTGTACTTATCGTACTCTTCTTTGACGATAGATCCGGCCAATTCGTTTGCCACTTCCTGCAGGGCAGACTTTTCCTTGGCTTCAATAATTTTCTCGCCAATCTTGTCAAACGGCGCATCGAACGCCCAACCGGCAGCGGTATCCTGAGCAACCCTGCCGATTTTATAGAGTGTTATCTCTATCGTATCGTTCTTGGGCAGCTTGCTGAAATCCGTCTTCAGCGTAACCGTCAGGCTGCCCTTCTTGTCGCCGTCGTTCTTCGCCACCCCCTTCGACGTCCGCTTCGACGCCCCCAGGGCCCCGTAGGACGGCAGCATGCCCGCCAGCAGGAGTGCGCACAACAGAAGCACCAGCACTCGGCTGGCCCTTGAGTATCTGCTCATTCTCTTCATCTTACAACACGCTCCAATTACTGTATTGAATCGCAAATGCTTGCTAAATATACCCACAAGTCAACGGCCCTGCCGTCAGAGCTTCATCCGGCGGCGCCTGAGGCGGCGGATCGCCCGCCTGAAAAACTCGACGACCGCCAGCAGCGCCAGCCCTGCCACGGCGACGGGGGTCGCCAGCATGAGCTCCGGCACGCCGCCGGGAAGCGCCATGGAATCGTCCACGGGCCGCACGCTTTGCCGGGGGACGCGCCGGGCGCGCACCACCAGCCGGTCTCCGGCCCCGGTCTGGGCCACCAGCGCGCATTCGTCGTCGCCTTCGTCGGTCTCCAGCGCGCTCAGCGCCTCGGGGGACAGCGTGGCGACCTGGAAGATCTCATAGGTCGCCGTATCCTGCAGCACGCGCAGGAAAAGGCAATCTCCGGGCATCAACCGGTCCAGGCCTGCCAGCGGCTTGAAGAACCGCTCCGCCGTGGCGTACAGTACGCAGGGCCCGTACCCGCCGCCCGAAGGCAGCCGGCTCCAGCGCGCATGGGCCAGCCGCGCGGCCTCGGCCTCGCCGCCGTGATGCACGGCCAGGGACAGGCCCAGCTTGGGCGCCTCCAACACGGCCATCACCCCGTCGCCCGCAGGATTCAGCAGCAATTCATAGGAATCGCCGTCGTCCGCCTGGGCAGGATCGGTCCCGCCGGGGGCGTAGGGGTCTGTCCAGGGGTCGCTGTCCAGCGCCCGGTTGTGATCCTGGGCCAGGGCCAGCATCGTGCCGCAGTCCAGCAGGCTGAGCCCGTCTGCCGCAGCCCGATAGGCGGACGCCGCCTGCGCGTTTTCACGCAGACGGATCTGCCGCACGGTGGCGGGAACCACGATGTATACGGCCAGGGCGGCCAACAGCGCGATGGACAGAAGGGTCAACAGAAATCTCTTCATATATTACCTATCACCCGACGGCCGGCGCGGCCTCCAGCAGTGCGGCGCGGTATACCGGCCAGATGATCGCCCGGGCCACGCCCCTTATATCGGCCTCCTTCACCAGGCCGAAGCGGCTGCTCCGGCTGTCCAGTCGGTTGTTCCGGTTGTCGCACAGCACGAACGCCGCGCCCTCCGGGACCGTCAGGGGATAATCCATGTCATCGGTGCCCTCGGCCACCTCATACAGGCCCTCCTGCACGGGGGCGGGGGCATTCGGGTCGGCAAAGGGGTTTTCCAGCGCGCCGCCGGGAACGACCTGGCTGGCGACCTGGTCGGCGGCGTAGCAGTAGGTGGCGTAGGGTTCCTCCAGCGCCTGGCCGTTGACGCTCACCCTGCCGTCGCTGTCCACGTCGACCTCGTCACCCCCCAGGGCGATCACCCGCCGCACGGCCAAATGCCGCATGCCGGAATCCGAATAGCGCACCAGCGCCAGCGCGCCGCGCCCGGGGGCGCTTTGCAGGTAGGGGGCGTCGCTGCGCACACACAGGACCACGTCGCCGCTGAGCAGCGCGCCGGCCATGCCGTCTGAACGCATGTCCAATGCGATGAACAGAAACCGCATCGCAAGTCCGCCGGCCAACAGCGCCACGGCCAGTATCACGGCGGCGCCGATGCGGGCGCGCCGGTTGGCCGTTCGCCGGTCGATGCGCCTGAATTCGCGCCTGACCTGTGCCTCGGTGATCCTCTTGCTGTCCTGACTCATTTTATGATCTTCCGCCTTTGCTGTTTCCTGCCTGTGGATATCATCATCCAAATCAGCAGTATCAGCAGCATCGGCGCGGCGAGCACGGGCGCGACCAATATGGGCTTCACCTGCGTCGCGTCGGAGACGACCTTGATCATCTGCTCCATTTCCACGTTGTCGGTGCGCCTTCCGCGTACCAGCAGCCGGTGGGAGTTGATGCCGTAGGGCGTGCAGGTCACCAGCGTGCAGTAATCCTCGCCAGGGTCGATGGCCAGCCCGTCCATTTCCTCGGGCAGCACGATCAGTATCTGGTCGACCATATAGGTCATGACCCGGTCCATCACGCGGATGACGAAGAGGTCGTCCTCCTCCATCTGGTCCAGGTCGGTAAACAGTCGGGCGGAGGGCAGGCCCCTGTGGCCCGAGAGCACCGTGTGGGTGCCCGCGCCGCCCGTGGGCAGCGACGTTCCCTCGATGTGGCCCACCGCGATTTGCAGCACGGCCTCGTCGGTGCCGTGGTAGATCGGCAGGGAGCAGTTGATTTTCGGAATTTCGATATAGCCCATAATGCCGGAACCGGTGAGGTTCAGCATCGTTTCATATTCGGCATATTCCTCTTCGCTGAGCATGAACCGGTTGGGCTTGCCGGTCAGCTCGCGGTTGTATTGTTCCGCGCGCGCCCATTCCTTTTCGTAATCCACAGGATCGATGCTTTCGATCTGTTCCAAATAACTGGCAATGGCGCGACTCTGGTGGAAGGAATTCCAGTAATCGCTGACGGTGGGATATAGCAGTATCATCACGCCGACAATCAAGACGATCACCAAAATGATGGTGGACAGATGCTTCCTCATGGCACTCCTTCCCACGTTGGAATCTATTACCTTATATTATAGCACCGTTTCCATACTTTCGCAATATAAAATATTCTCACAATAATTATAATAACCATGATGGGTTACACGAACGGTCACATGGCGCAAAAAAACTCAAATTTCAAAAATTTCAAAATTATTAACTTGTTGAAGCGCCTCCGGAAATGCGGGCTGTTGGGCGACCGGGGAGGAAACGGACGCTAAACCGGCACAAAGTTGTTAAAAAAGTATTAAAAATATTGATGTAACCGGGCATGTAACCCCAAATAGCTACAATAATAACAGATTATTGGCTGGAAGTATATGTAAGGTCGCATGAAAAAGGACAGACGCGGACGGCGCGAGGGCCAAAGCAACCCATTATAAAAGCGCATCCGTGCCGGGAGATTTGAATATATGACGGACAAGGAACTCAGAAAGCTTCGGCGCGACGACCTGCTGCAAATTCTGATCAACCAGCAGAAGCAGATCGACACGCTGAACGAGCAGCTCGAGCAGAGCAAACAGGCGCTGGCCAACCGCGATATCGCCATACAGGAGGCGGGCACGCTGGCGGAAGCGGCGCTGAAGATGAACGGCGTGTTCGAGGCGGCCCAGAACGCGGCGGAGGAATACGCCCAGCAGATGCAAAAGCGCGCCGACGCGCTGGTGGCGGAAGCCGAGAAGCGCACGAAAGAGGCCCAGAGCCTTGCGGACAACGTCGTCAGGAACGCGCGGGCGGAGGCGGAACGCATTCTCAGCCAGGCCAGGAGCGAGGCAGATTCGGTGGTCCGCCAGAGCCAGACCGGAATGCAGGCCCAGCAGGGCGCGCCGGAAGAGACCGGAAAAGGCGAGGACGACAAGCGCCGCCGCTGGCGCATGTGGGGGAATAAAGGATAATGAGACGGGGTTTGACACAGCAGACCGTGACCGTTGACCAGCTGGAGCGCGAGCTGCGGCGCGAACGGCACCGGCGCAGCTATCGAAGCACGCTGCTCAGCACCGTCAGCGCCCTGGTGATCGTGGCGGCCGTGGCCGTGCTGGTATCGATGCTGGCGCTTCCCGTGCTCCAGGTCGTGGGCGAATCCATGACGCCGCTGTTGCACCAGGGCGAGATCGTGATCGCGCCGAGGGGCACGGCGTTCCAGAAGGGTGACGTCATCGCGTTTTACTTCAACAACAAGATCCTGGTGAAGCGGGTGATCGCCAACGCGGGCGAATGGGTGAATATCGATGCGGACGGCAACGTATTCATCAACGACGAACCGCTGGAGGAGCCCTACCTCACCGAGAAGGCCCTGGGCGATTGCAACATCACGTTGCCCTACCAGGTGCCGGACGGGAAGATCTTCGTGATGGGCGACCACCGAAGCACCAGCTCGGACAGCCGCAACACGGCGGTGGGCTGCGTGGCCCAGGAGCAGATCGTGGGCCGCGTCATGCTGAGGGTATGGCCGCTGAGCGAATTCGGCGCCATCAAATAGCGGGAAAGCGCAAAACAGACTGATTACAGACTGAAGTCTGTGAACAACAAGGGAAATCTTGGGGCCACCGGGTACCAAATAACGAGGCTGATTGCTCGGAAAAAGGTCAGGAGTGTTGAATAATGGAGAATCAGATTCGCGAGTTCACAAAGAAGGGAAACAGAAGGCGCCTGTTCAAAAGAGTCGTTTCTCTTTTGTGCGTGGTTGTGCTGCTCTTCACGATGAATACGCTCAAGCGAAACGCCAACACGCTGGAGCGCATTGCGATGTGCGGCCTTCAGGAGCATACCCACACGGCCGGATGTTACAATTCATCCGGTGAGCTGGTGTGCGCCATTCCGGAGCACGTCCATACGGACGCCTGTTATCAACAGAGCCCGTCGGATGATCTCGTCCTCAACGGGGACGACCTGGAAATCGCGGACGGCCTGGTTGACGCGGGCGACACCCAGAGCCTCGATCTCTCTCTGGATCTGGATCAGGGCGAATTGCTGGATTTCGTCCAGGATTCGGACGCCCCGGCATCCAACGTCCAGGACATTGGCAACGATATGCCGGTGCTCGACGGAGACCTGGTGTTTGACACTTCCTATAATAATGAAGAAACGCAGCAGCTGGCCGCGAACACCTCTGTGGAAGAGGCGCAGGGCGCGGTTGATGAAACCCAATCCGAGGAAGCACAGCAGCTTCTCGAAGAGGAACAGATTGCCGTAGAGGACGGCCAGGACCAGCCCACCGGGGAGGGCCAGGAGCAGATCTCCTTCGAGGAGGACCAGGAGCAGCCTGTCGAGCAGCCCACTGAGGCGGCACAGGAGCAACCCGTCGAGGAGGAAACCGAGCAGCCTGTTGAGGAGGAACAGGAGCAGCCCGTCGAAGAGGAAACCGAGCAGCCTGTCGAAGGCGAGCAGTTCGTTGAAGAAGATCAGGATCAGATTGCTATAGAGGAACAGCCTGTTGTCACGGGACAGGAGCAGCCCACCGAAGAAGTACAGGAGCAGCTCGTTATCGAGGAACAGGAAGAGCCTGTTGTCGAAGCACAGGAGGAGCCTGTCGTAGAGGAGCAGGGGGAGCCTGTCGTAGAGGAGCAGGAAGAGCCTGTCATCGAGGAGCAGGAAGAGCCTGTCATCAAGGAGCAGGAGGAGCCTGTTGTCGAAGAACAGGAAGAGCCTGTTGTCGAAGAACAGGAGGAGCCTGTCGTAGAGGAGCAGGAGGAGCCTGTCGTCGAGGAACAGGAAGAGCCTGCTGTAGAGGAACAGGAGGAGCCTGTCGTCGAGGAGCAGGAAGAGCCTGCCGTAGAGGAGCAGGAAGAGCCTGTTGTCGAAGAACAGGAGGAGCCTGTTGTCGAAGAACAGGAAGAGCCTGTCGTCGAAGAACAGGAAGAGCCTGTCGTCGAGGAGCAGGAGGAGCCCGTTGTTGAAGAACAGGAAGAGCCCGTTGTTGAAAAACAGGAAGAGCCTGCTGTAGAGGAACAGGAGGAGCCTGTTGTTGAAGAACAGGAAGAGCCTGCTGTAGAGGAACAGGAGGAGCCTGCCATCGAGGAGCAGGAAGAGCCTGCTATAGAGGCGGCCGAGCAGCCCGCCGAAGAGGAAGCCGAGCAGCCCGCCGAGGAGGAGGCCGAGCAGCCCGCCGAGGAGGAAGCCGAGCAGCCCGCCGAGGAGGAGGCAGAGCAGCCCGCCGAGGAGGAAGCCGAGCAGCCCACCGAGGAAGAAGCCGAGCAGCCTGCCGAGGAAAACGCCGAACAGCCCGCCGAGGAGGAGGCCGAGCAGCCCACTGAAGAGGAAGCCGAACAGCCCGCCGAGGAGGAGGCCGAGCAGCCCACTGAAGAGGAGGCCGAGCAGCCCGCCGAGGAGGAAACGGAGGAGCCTGCTATAGAGGAAGCGGAACAGCCCGCCGAGGTTGAGTCCGACCCCGAGGCCGAGGGCGAATCCGAGGAGGAGCCGGAAGCCCGGATCGCGTATCCCGCCAAGCAGTTCCGGCAGGGCACTGCTTACATCAACGTCTCCGTCGACGCCCCCGAAGGCGCGTTCCCCGAGGGTACCGTCATGGTGGTTAAGGACGTCGAGGACCAGGGCACCATCGACAACATCCAGCAGAGCGTGGCCGAGGACTTCGTCGAGGTCACCAGCGTCCACGCCGTGGACATCAGCTTCTGGTACAACGACGCCGAGATCGAGCCCCTGCTGCCCATCGCCGTGGTGATGAGCGCGGTGGAGGCCCCGAACGCGGACCATGAGACGGTCGTCGTCCACGTGGACGACAACGGCGAGACCCAGCTGGTGGACAGCGAGGCCACCGGCGCGGCGGAGGCCGCCCTTGAGATGCCCGCCGCCGCGGACGCCGAGGCCCAGGCCTTCGAGGCCGACACCTTTTCGGTGTACGCCCTGGTGACGAAGCAGGTCATTGAAACCAAATACATCGACGACCACGGCGATACCTGGCGCATCAAGGTCGATTACGGCAAGGACGCGAAGCTCCCCGAGGGCGCGTCCCTCCAGGTATCCGAGGTCACCGACGACACCTACCTGGCCCAGGCCGAGGCGGCCCTGGAGAGCGGCAAGCGCATCACCAAGGCCCGCTTCTTCGACATCAAGATCATGGACGGCGACCGCGAGGTCCAGCCCGACGGCCAGGTGAAGGTGACCGTCACCCTCGAAGGCGACGAGGGCGAGGTCGAGGCCGCTGAAAACCAGAACGACATCGGCAACCCCGATGTCGTCGCGATGCATTTTGTGGAACAGGACGACGAGACCGTCAGCGTCGAAAAGCAGAGCGCCGTCGAAACCGACGAGGGCGTCGTTTTCAATGCCGACGGCTTCTCCGCCTGGGGCGTTATTTATACGGTGGACTTTGAGGTCGAGGGCGACCAGGGCGAGATCACCCTGGACTTCACGGCCTTCGACGCCACGACCCTGCCCGAGGAGGGCGAGATCTACTACGACACCGAGGATTGCAGCGTCCACGTCGCGCTGGGCCTGCTCACCCGCATCATTGGCAGCGAAGCCAAGGCCGGCTACGACATCGACGTCAATGCCGCCCTCGTGGACAATTACGAATTCGACTTCGACAAGGCCGAGATGGGCAAGTCCGACAGCGGTATGCGCTTCGAGGACGGCGAGCTCATAATCGCATCCGACGGCTTTGTGGAGCTGACCGAAGGCGAGCGGCTGCTGCGCGTCCGGGCTACGGGCCTGACCGCCCTGAAGCAGGCGCTGCTGGAAACCGAGGGCGTCTCCATCGAGGTCATCAGCGGCAACGTGCCCCTGGGTTCCGAGGCGAGCTATACCGCCCACACGGACGAGGAGACCGCCGAGCTGGTCGAAAACTACATTAATAACGAAGAAAACGGCGACGTCGCAGTGGCCGGCTATTCTGCTGCCGATCTGAAGATCGTGCGCAACGACGAGACCCTGCCCGTGGAGGGCCAGTTCAAGGTCACCGTGGACAAGGCGAGCCTGGTGCCCGTGGGCATGAAGCTGGACAAGCTGTACCACATCCACAGGGATGAGAATGACGAGGCGGTCGTAGAGGAGCTGGCGGTCGAGGAGACCGAGGCGGGCCTGGTTTTCGAGGTGGCGAACTTCTCGGATATCGTGGCGGGCTATACGGTCGATTTCGAGTATAACGGCTATAAGTGGAGCTTCCCGGGCTTGGGCAGCTACAGCATCGCCTCTATCATGGAGGAAATCGGCGTAGAGGGTGAAATCACCTACGTCTCCTTGAAGTGCGTCGAAGGCGAAGAGGTCGAAGGCGCGCTCTACCTGGAACAGAAGGAGGACGGTTGGTATCTGACCAGCGATGTCGCCTTTGACGAGACCTATGAGTTGATCGTGGTGGTCGATGGCAGCGCCTACGGCATCACGGTGACCGACGCCCAGGGGACCCTGACCACGACGATCAAGTTCTTCGCCAAGGATGCGGAGATCATCAAGAAGGACCAGGATCCCAACTTCCCCCAGCCGCACATCAACGGCCTCCAGGAAGCGCCGACCAATCCTGCGCTTCAAAGCCATTATTATGTGCTTGCGATCCTCAAGAACAAGAACGGCAATGAGCTGGGATGGGCGATACAGGATATTGATACGCCGAGCTCTGATTCGACCCAGACTTATTTCAGCGAATTCAATGCGTTCGAGGGCCAGGGCGAAGGCGAAACGGCTGAACAATACGCCGCCAGAAGGGGTCAGTCGATTGATAGCAAGATTTTGTACGACACCGAATCGAACGAGATCACGCTCCGCCTGTATCGTGCCGATCAGGCGTTGAGCACGGTCAACTACCAAGAACTGGTGACCAACAGCGCCACCAACAGCACTTATGAGACCCCCGAGGAGGGCTATGAGTTCGGCGGTTCCTTCGTCAAGGACAACAAGACGGAGGCGGAAATACACCTCAAGAAGGCGAACAACAAGAAGTATAAGGTTCGTATCTATCTTGACGAGAACGCGAAGGACGATATCGCCACCTCCGATAACTACTATCTCTATCTCAAGGTTAACCATGCTTCTGGCGATCCGAGCCATTACTATGTCAAGCTGGACATCAGTGCCGCCACCGTTAAGGGAAACTATGTTGAATTTGAATTCCCTCACTGGATGGATAACAACGGCAACATGAAGACGGCCACCTCCAGCAACAATACCTTTACCGGCAATGAGCAGAGTATTGAAGTCAAGCTGTTGAAGTACGACGGCGATTTCAAGCCCAACAACTACACCAATGCCACCGTCAACGAAGAGGGCAGCGCAATCAAGGCGTACAAGGTTCACTATGATACCGCTGCCACGAATCCGAAGACTTCGACCACTGGTTATTACGAGGAGGAGGAAACCGTTGACGGCAAGACCGTCATTAACTGCATCGACAAGGTTGAATTGCAGACCATCGACGCGGAGGGCAAGTATAACTACGCCTCTATCCTCGGCCCGAACCTGAATTACGGCATCGTGGCGGACCATCTGTATCACGAGAACCACCTGCAGACCAACTTTGCCGTCAATCACTACACCGGCCATGGCCATGACGCCCGTCCCGACCTGTCCGGCTCTTCGGGCGGTCAGATCGTCATTGGCGAATACAACACGATCGTGTCGGATTTCTGGACCAACGGTCCTGTCAACGGTGTCGGTGAGGCGGTCACCACCGTCGATATCGCGGGACAGCTCAAGATCGGCAACCCGCTCACGAACACGCTGGTCGTCTATGCGGACGATAATTCCGGCGCGCCCGGCGCTCTTGGCACCGATGATGCCAAGGTGCGCGGCACGCTCGATAAGGTCGTCGTCATTCAGACGGACGGCGCCGAGCTTTCCACCAACATCGTTGAGCCTGCGCTGCACTACATGGATCGAATGTCCGCCGAGTTGGCCGCGCAGCCCGCGACGTTTGCCCCGGCGATCCCCTCCAACGGCAAGCTGACGATCGATACCACGGCTTTCCCGGATGACGCGACCATCTTCATCGACGCGGATCCGATCAAGAATTTCATTGGCTCTGCGGGTGATCTGATCATCGAAAAGAAGCCCAACCAGACAATCATCTTCAACTTCAAGGAAACGCACACCAAGAGTGAGGAAATCACCCTGGCCCAGTTCGTCGTGAAGCAGGAGGGCTTCCCGGCGGAGGGCTATACCACCCACAGCCCGGTGGGCACCGGCGATCCGCAGAATGAGTATATGGATGCCATCGCGCGCCATATCGTCTGGAACCTGTACGGCGTCGAGGGCAAGGCCATCATCGATATCAGCGGCGGTATCTACCTTCAGCCCAACGAGAATTCCGTGATCGACGTCAAGGGTACCACCGCCGGCTGGATCGTCAGCGAGGGCTTGGTGTCCAATGGCAGCGGCGAGTGGCACAACGTGTTTGCCGAGATGCCCGACACCAGCAGCGTGAAGCTGGACGCCTACAAAACCGTGGATGGCAAGCAGCCCAGGGCCTCCCAGAAGTTCAACTTCTTCCTTGACGAGTATGACACCAGCGCCGATGGTAACTGGAAGTCTATCTATAATAACATCACGAATACGACCGGCAGCATCAGCTTCCCCGAGATCAAGAACCTCACCACGGGCTGGCATGTTTACAGGATTACCGAGGATCAGGTGAAGCCCACTGACACGAACGGCTATTTCATCATGGATGGCGACAGCTATTATGCCGTTGTGAATGTGAAGACGACTACGACGCAGACCGGCCAGGCGGCGACCATCGTCAGCACCCCGGTCTACTACAGGAATTTTGATCCCGATGCTTTTGATCCGTACAGCGAAAACCTGACCGGCTTCTCCAATACGGATAAGGTGGGCACGGTGACCTTCGACAATGAGGAGATCACGGATGGCCTGAACATCCTCAAGAAGGTCCAGGGTACCACGGCGAACGATATCGTGTTCACCTTCAAGGTGGAGCTGTGGTTCGAGGATACAGGTTCCGTTCAGCCCTACGTGCAAACCGGCGATACTGCCGAGACGTTAACCATGACTACGGCTACCGGAACGGCTCCGTTTGTCCTGTCCGCGGAAAACAACGTAGACAATCACAGCGTCGGGTATGTGACCCTGAAGGCCGGCGAGCTGGTCAACATTCAGGGTATTGATGTTAATGCGCACTACCGGATCACCGAGACCAAGGTCAACGGTCAGGACATCGAGGATGGCGCAACCTATGTCAACGGTTACAAGCGCCTGACCGCCGAACAGACGGGTAATATGTTCACTGGTCTTGCTCGTGCTGTCTTTGAAAACGAATACAAGGCGTTTGGTACGCTGGATTTGAAGGCTCACAAGACATTGACCGACAAGACGGGCCAGGAGAAGCAGCTTGCTGCAAATTCGTTCGCCTTCCGCCTGGCTGGCCACAATGCCGTCAATCCCACGGATTGGATTTGGAACAATGCCGAAGGCAAAGTGTCCTTCCCGACGATCAACTATTCCTCCGCGGACATGGAGGACGCTGTGCCGGATCCGAGCAACGACAATAAGCTCACCAAGACGCTGATCTACACTGTGCACGAAAATCACAAGTTGGGGACAGGCGCGAACAATCTTGCCGCCCAGAACGTGACCTACGACGATGACAAGACCGTCACCGTCACCCTGGTGGACAATGGCGACGGTACCATCACCGCCACAGCGAGTATCGACGGCGAACCTCTCACCGATCTGACCGTCGAGTTCAACAACACCTATGAGTACCAGGTTCCCAAGGGTTTTGAGGGCACCAAGGTGCTGACGGGCCGTGACATGGAGGATCAGGAATTCTGGTTCAACGCCGTGCTGACGAAGTATTACGACGGTACGACGGAGATCACTTATGCCGACGATACTGCGCGCGAAGCGGTTGATTTCGTCTCCGCGACGAAGGTCGAGGGCACGAACCGTGCCAACGGCAATATCGTGTTCCCGGTGATCACCTTCAAGAAGGCGGGCACTTATACCTTTACCGTCACCGAGGACGAGACCCGCCTGCCGGACGACGTCGAGCCCACCACGCCGGGCCAGAGCTACGATGTGACGATCGTGGTCACGGAGGGCACGGATTCCACCACGAACGAGAAGATCCTTGTGGCGGGTGAGCCGACCTATACCAACGATAAGACCATCAACAACAACCAGAAGAAGATGGGCTTCACCGTTACCAAGGATTGGTTCGACGCGGCAGGGACCCAGGTCTTTGAAGGCCATACCATCACCTTCTCCGTGACGAAGGACGGCGCGGCGTTCCCCGTGACCGCCGAGCACATCGAAAAGGTGGGTACTTCTTCGACCGACGGCAGCTATACCGTGAACAGCGATGGAACCGTCACCCTCACCGCGGGCGCCGAGGCGTGGCCGACGGTCAGGCTCAAGGATCTCGTTTATCCCACGACGGGTTACGCGGTTTCCGAAACCGCGCATACCGGCGAGGCGGAAGGCAATTTCGTGAATACCACGTATCGCCTGAACGCAGGGGACTACCAGGCCGCTTCGCCCGCCGTCAAGGTCAACGACGACGCCCTGAAGATCAAGAACAACGAGACCAACACGGGGCTGCATGTGACCAAAAAGTGGGTTGCCAGTGACGGAGAGACGGATATCAGCAAGACTGTTGATCAAGATGTTATCTATTTCGCTATCAAATATGATCAATATGGTACTGGATATTATACGGAGCGGCAGTATAACTATGCTCTTGACAATATGAGGACCGAAGGCTTGGATGGTAATAACGGCGATAGAGTAACAGATTTGAATGCTACCGATAGTACTGGCAATAATAGAGTAGTCAAGATCTTTTCTATTAGTCGAGGTTCAGATGGCAAGTGGAGTACGGTTGCCATTGATAAACTGCATATCAGTCCGTTGGGCTGGGGAAGCCAAGCGCTGTCGTATTCCGTTGTTGAGGTTGAAAGAAATGCTAACGATCTGTGGCAAGAAGTAACTTCTGGCGTAAGCTATGCAATCAATGGTATCAACGGTTCGACAATTGAGATTGATACAACGACAGGTGATATTGCTGATGACAGCCAAGGCAGGATGGTAATCACCAATCAGGTAGAGCCCACCGGTATTCAGGTCGTCAAAAAGTGGGTTGGTCCGAAGACGGATTCAGTGCAGGTGGAGTTGTGGAGGAAATCAAGCGGAGGTATTGATCATACCCAAGCAGGAGATGATTTGGTTCCTGTCTATGTATCCGTTAATAACGTGGAAACACTTTATGGATACTATGGAATAGGCGATTCGATGACGATGTCTGTTTCCCGAATTGTGCGTGCGGATTGGGGCAATTCATGGTATCCGACATTCTATGTCAAGTATTGGGATACAGTATCTAATCCAGGATGGCACCATTATGAAACTATAGCTAACGGAGATAGCGGTGGAGCAGAAAGTGTTGCTTTTGTTATTCCAGAGACGTTGAAAATGAAAATAGAAATAAATGAAAGCAACAATATAGAGCCTATTAGCTATGAATTGGTAGATAATAGTGATTCTAATACGAGTATTGATAGTGATCCTAATGGCGAGAAGGTTACACAAAAAGGCATCACCAACCCCGTCACCCTGAACGCAGCCAACAGCTGGTTCTACGAGTGGACGAATCTGGATTCAGGTTACCTCTACTTCGTCAAGGAGCAGAATACCCCAGGCTATGTGACGACCTACACTAACAATGACGGCATCAAGAAAGGTATCATCACCGTCACCAACACCAAGACCGAGGAGGAGAAGGGCGCGCTGACCATCACCAAGCAGGTGACGGTGAAGGGCGCGGAAGTGATGGATCACTCCAAGGCTTCCCTGGCGGACGGCACCTATACCTTCACCGTCACCGGGCCGGGCAACTACAGCTATACCGGCTCCATCACGGTGACGAACGGCGTGGCCCAGTCCAGCATCGAGCTGACCGGCCTCACTCCCGGCAAATATATTGTCACCGAGGATACGGTGGACAACCATACCACTCTGACCGGCAGGAACGGTGACGGCACGGGCACTGACGGCGAACGGGGCATCAAGCTGAATGTCGCGGCGGGTGACCTGGCCTCGGCCAATGTCGCGGCCTTCACCAACAACGTGAATACCGGCGAAGCGACGGTTCCCGATTCCGTGACCGTCAACAAGCAGGATAATGCGGGCAAGCCGCTGGCCGGCGCGACCTTCACGCTCTACAGAGACGCAGACTGCAACACGCGGGTCAAGGCATTCGCCATGGACACTGACACCAGCTTCACCATCAGCACGGAGGACAGCGATCTGTCGTCCCTGCTGCCCAACACCGACGGCGGCTCCGTGACCCTGTACTTGAAGGAGACCGAAGCGCCCACGGGTTACCTGCCGAGCAATACGGTGTATGATGTGGTCATCTCCACGTCGATCACCGCTCCCCAGTGGAATGAAGAGCAAGGCAAGTACATCACCACCACGACCTACACCATGACCATCGACAATGGCGAGTCGGAGGACGTGCCCAACACGCCCAAGACCGGCTCCGTGACCTTCACGCAGAAGAAGATCTTCACCCATGGTTCCGAGGATACGCAGTTCGGCTATACCGTCACGGAATACACCGACAGCAGCTATGGCGCGGTGAAATCCACCATAACCAACACTGGAACCATGAGCCAGAAGACATCCGGCGTTACCACGGTGAACTACACGCTGGCGGATGTGGGCCATCACTACTACATCGTCAAGGAGAACCTGCCCAATAGCGTGACGCCCACGGCAGAAGACGAGAAGAATGGCTACATCATCCACAATGGCGTCAAGTACGACCTGAGGGAGTACAAGTATGACGTGGTGGTCGCCATCGGCGATACCGCGCTGGATGTAAAGAAGGACGCCGTGACGGTTTCCGACATCGAAAGTACCTTCACCAACGAACAGCTGGGCGAGCTGGAGATCACCAAGAATATCGAAGCCCAGCGCAACGAAGACAGGACCGGCACCTTCTGGTATGCGGTGTTCAAAGCTGAGGATGTCGAAGAAGTCGTTTCTGGCGGGAACACGACCAGGCAGCCGAAATCCGGCACCCATACGGTGCGCACCGGCTCTATCGTAGTAACCACCGACGGCACGGAAACCGTGACCGAAGACGACCTGCCCTATGGCGAATACTATGTGTTCGAGCTGGCCGAAGCGCCGACGACCGTCAATGATACCAGTGAAAACCTGAAAATCATTCTCGGCGGTGACCAGGTCATAGCCAGCAAGGTCTACACCGTCACCGGCTCCGGCACGACTGCGGCAACGGTTGACGCTACTGCCGGAAGCGCCACCCTCACCAACACCGTGCCCGACAAGGATTTCCACTTCACCAAGGAGTGGTGGATCTCCGGTAGTTCCGCTAAGCAGGATAATTGGCCGGGCAGCGTGACCATCCCCAGCTTCACGCTGGAGCGCATACTGGTGTACAACGAGAACGGCACGGAGCATTCTACCACTGTGGATAGCAACTTCAGCGTGGTGTTCTCCGAAGTTGGCAAGGAGGCAGTTGATAAAGAGCCCGATGCGAGCTCAAAGCTCGACGACTTCACCAACATCCGCCTGAACAGGAAGGGCACAGGCAATGACTTCACCTACACGGTGAGCAAGCTGCCGAAGTACGGTTCGATGACCGTCAATGGCACTGTCCGGGTCGGCGAGTGGAAGTACCGCGTTAGGGAGGCGCAGGTGTCCGGCTACAATGCGCCCGTATACCTGACCTCGAATCACGAAAATACGAACAACCAGTATGCCGACGATAACGGTATCATTCAGAACAACATGATTACCGTCGCCCTCCCCGCCACCGGCGGCGTGGGTACCGGCGTGGTCTACGGCGCGGGCGCGGCGTTGGTGCTGCTGGCTGTGCTGGGGATGATCCTGACGAAACGCAAGAGGACTGATGGCGAAGGAATTCGCTAAGGCTCCCGCCTGCCCGGCCTTCGGGCCGGGCAGGGCAGGGGAGCAGCCAAACCATATACCCCGCCTGGAAAACACATGGCAGACCATGAAGACGCTACCGCGGCGAAACCGCAACGGCTGACCATGGCGTCGTCTACACGGCCACGTCACCATGGCGAAACCGCAACGGCTGACCGTGGCGCCGTCTACACGGCCACGTCACCATGGCGAAACCGCAACGGCTGACCGTGGCGTCGTCTACACGGCCACGTCACCGTGGCGAAACCGCAACGGCTGACCGTGGCGTCGTCTACACGGCCACACCACCGTGGCGTCGTCTACGCGGCCACGTCACCGTGGCGAAACCGCAACGGCTGACCTGTGGCCGGCATGCGCGCCGCCACCGGCGCTGTGTAATCTCCAGGCGTGCGTATACCGACGGATGTGTGCGATCTATCAGCTGAAGACCGCGCGCGGGGTCACGGCCCTGTCTTTGCCTTCATCCTCGATCCGAGGGGCATGACCTTCTCGGATATTGATGAGGCTATGACAACAGGTGTTATAAAGAAATCAACTTTTGCACACCAAAAATTTTCTCATGTGACCGTATATGTAACCATTCTTTGGTATAATATGGTTGTACAGTGAGAGTGGGTTTAGGATACTCGCTTGTAACCGATTTCGTTCGATTCCAGGTGCACACTGAAAGGGCGAAATCAACAGACATTCGTTGGATCATTTCACAGCCGACCGGCCCCAGGCCGCGCGGCGACAGGAAAGGATGTGATGCGACACAAAGACGCGTTGCAGGCCGGACAACGGTTCCAGCCCCAAGGCCGCGAACCCTGGACAGCCGGCACCCGCCCGGAGGCGGGTTTGTGTATGTTAGAGGCACTTTGCACAGTTAAAGCGCTAAAGCATCCCCCAAACCCGGACGGCAACCCGCGCACCGAGTGCGCATAGATTAAGGAACAACCATGCTGAGCATGGACGTCCCACAGGGTAACCCGTTAACAACGGACAACTACTCCATGCGACGGCATGGATCAATAAGAAAGGATGTAAGAGAAGACATGAAGAACATGAAGAAGATTCTTGCTCTGCTGGTTGCGGTTATGGTTCTGATTGCGAGCATGAGTGTGGCTTTTGCGGCTGGTCCTGAGTACAAGATCACCGTCACTCCCAGTGGCGAGGGTGTTAGCATTGATGGCAAGGAATTCAAGGCCTATAAGCTGTTCGATGCGACTTACAGCACCACTTCTGATGCTGTTGCGTATAGCATCAACGTAGACAGCTATTTCTATAAGACCGAAGCTGTGAAGACAATCCTTGACAACTACTTTACCTTCACCGACACTGCTGATGCTAACGTTAAGACCGTGACGCCTAAGGCTGGCTTCGATGTCGCTCAGGCATATGCTCTTACGGAAGCACTGAACGGCAAGCTGCCTTCTACGGAAGATGCTAAGGCTACTGCTGCTGATGACAAAGCTGAGATCACTGTCCCTTCCGCTGGTTACTACATTGTTACCGGTGAAGGCGTTGCCAATGAAGGTGGCGCTGTGATCGCTGCTACCGCCGTCACCACTGCTAAGCCCACTGCTTCCATCCGTGCAAAGATCGATGCTCCCAGCATTGATAAGGAAGTTGACACTCCTATCGATACCGCGAAGCATGAGAACCAGAAGTCTATTGGCGATACCGTAACCTACACCGTAAAGACCAAGGTTCCTGACATGACTGGTTATACTCAGAAGTATTTCTTTGTCGTGACTGATACGCTGTCCAAGGGCCTGACGCTGGTGGATGATTATGCTGCTGACAATGCTGAGAAGAAAGGCGGCTTCACCATCACATTGGGTGACAAGACTTTGGTTCGTGGTACTGATTACGTGATCGAAAAGACCGATTACAGCGAATCTGCTGGAACCACTATCACCATCGTCTTCAAGAACTTCATTCAGTACAAGGGCACCTACAATGCAGAGACTCAGGTTTGGGATAATAGCAAAGAAGGTTCCAATATTGTTATCACCTACAATGCTATCCTGAATGATAACGCTGTGCTGGGTAACGAAGGCAACCCGAATGACGTCAATCTTGAGTACAGCAACAATCCCAACGATGAAGGCGAAGGTCAGCCGGATAATCCCGACAAGCCGAGACCTGGCGACGCCACTGGTAAGACTCCCAATCACACCACCAAGACTTATGTTACTGGTATTGAATTGCTGAAGATTGGCGACAACAATGTAGCCAATAAGCTGAAGGACGTTGAGTTCGTGGTTACCGGCACTGCTCTGAATGACATTAAGGAAACCACTTACGAGCGTTATGTCAAGGTTGCTGAAGGTACTGGCGATTACTATCTGCTGAAAGATGGTTCCTACACTACCACGGCAATCCAGAATGATCCTGATCAGGATGGATACAATGGTAATCTGTATGCAGAGACTGCCAAGAACTACAAGCTGGAAGCTGGTACTACCTTTAGCAAGACTTCTGGCCAGGAAGTGACCTACAAGGTCAAGACCGATGCCAATGGTCTCATCACTCTGTCTGGTTTGGGCGAAGGTACTTATGTCATCAAGGAGATCAAGACCAATGATGGCTACAACCTGCTGGAGAATCCTGTGACCATCGTTGTTACTGCTCAGACCAAGGTCGAATCTGAAAAGACTGTGTTCGATACCTGGAAGTTCAAGAAGGATAGTGACGCGGAGTCCACCACAGTGAACAGCAACAATCGTTTCGAGTTTACCGTGAACAACAACAAGGGTACTGTGTTGCCCTCCACCGGCGGCATGGGCACCACCATCCTGTATGTTGGCGGCTCCATCCTGGTCATCCTGGCTGCTGTGCTGCTGATCACCAAGCGTCGCATGAACGCCAACGACTAATTCCCGTTAGCGAACATAGCAACATACCCTAACTAACTTTCCTCACTCCCTTCGGGGAGTGAGGATTAATATATAAGGAGTGATAATAATGAGACATGTATTTGTTGCGACAAAACTCGGATGGGATAAAGATAGAGAAGGCGTATGGTTTGATTCAGGGAAATACACAAAAGAACAAGCAGAAGCAGAGTTTAAGCCGTATCAAGGTATTTCTTTAAAAGGATACCCTTATACTGGATATGAATACGATGGGCAAAAATACTATAGTTTCAAGTATATCGGTGAATTTGAGGATAACAAGATGCCATTAAGTGATAATGATATCCTAAATTTTCTCGCAGAAGGGAGTCACGGAGACAGTTCTCTTTGACACCCTAAAAAGCGTCGCATGAACGCCAACGACTAATCCTCGTTGAACGATCAGCGCACCGCTGAATAACCAACCCCACACCCCCGGGCTTCAACGCCCGGGGGTTATTCGTCCAAAAGATAATATGTAGTACCCCACAGATGTACAAACCGTGGATTTACCTGTATAATGGTAAGTGAATAACAAACCAAGGACAGGGATTACCGCATACAAAAGGGAGGTACTACACATGAAAGATCATACCACAGTTTACATCGGAATGGACGTACATCACACAAGTTTTACATTGTGCAGTCTG
>CACWZI010000047.1 GCA_902765305.1 uncultured Eubacteriales bacterium | reverse complement strand
AACATTCCGTGCGCGGCTTTTCCTGTTCCCTGTTGACTGTTCCCTGTTCCCTTTGTACTACCCTCTGCTTTTCCACCAACAGCTCGATAAATCAGAATTAGTCCATCTCTCTTCCGTTGCGAAACAGGCGCGCCATTGCTGGCGCGCCAATTGTGTCCGGGGTAATGTCGGATTATGCCTTGCCGTCGCAGCCCAGTACGTCGACCAGCTTGTGCTCAACCATTTCCTTGATGGCGACACGGGCGGGCTTCAGGTACTGGCGGGGATCGAAGTGATCCGGATGCTCAGCGAAGTGCTGGCGGATGCAGGCGGTCATGGCCAGGCGCAGGTCGGAATCGATGTTGATCTTGCAGACCGCGCCGCGGGCAGCCTGACGCAGCTGCTCCTCGGGGATGCCGACGGCGTCGGGCATCTTGCCGCCGTTGGCGTTGATGATCTTCACGAACTCCTGCGGCACGGAGGAAGAGCCGTGCAGCACGATCGGGAAGCCGGGCAGGCGCTTGGCGACCTCGTCCAGGATGTCGAAGCGCAGCGGCGGGGGCACCAGGATGCCCTTTTCGTTGCGGGTGCACTGCTCGGCCTTAAACTTATAGGCGCCGTGGGAGGTGCCGATGGCGATGGCCAGGGAGTCGCAGCCGGTCTCCTCGACGAAGTGCTGCACGTCCTCGGGACGGGTGTAGCTGGAATCCTCGGCGGAGACGTTGACCTCGTCCTCGACGCCGGCCAGGGTGCCCAGCTCGGCCTCGACGACCACGCCGTGGTCGTGGGCGTACTCGACGACCTGCTTGGTGATTTTGATGTTCTCCTCGATGGGCAGGCCGCTCTTATCGATCATGACGGAGGTGAAGCCGCCGTCGATGCAGCTCTTGCACAGCTCGAAGGAATCGCCGTGGTCCAGGTGGACGACGATGGGCAGGTCAAAGCCCGCGGTCTGCTCGGCGTCCTCAATGGCGGCGCGAATCAGGTGCATCAGGTACACGTGCTTGGCATAGGCGCGAGCGCCCTTGGAGACCTGCAGGATCAGCGGAGCGCGCTTTTCGATGGCGGCCTCGGTGATGCCCTGGATGATCTCCATGTTGTTCACGTTGAAGGCGCCGATGGCGTAGCCGCCATTGTAAGCCTTCTTGAACATCTCGGTGGAAGTAACAAGAGCCATAGTAAACACTCCTTTATATTGGGCTGGTTAGATTATACCAGCAATGCGCGATAAAATCAAGCGTAAGTTTTCGGTTTTATGGGCCATCTAAAACGGAGCTGTCTCTTTCGAGACAGCTCCGAGGGGAATCAGCCGTTCATGAGTGATCAGTCGATCGAGAGCTCGATGGTGTCGTTGTCACCAACGATCACTTCGTCCTCGATGCCCATATCCTCGATGCCATCCAGGGTCAGCTCAAGACTGTCACCCTCAACGACTTCCACCACATCGACGCCCGCGTTGGTGGCAACGCCCTTAACGGTGACGACGATCGTGGCGGTCACACCGCTACCGTCCTTAGCAGTGATGGTGATCTCAGCCTTGCCGGCCTTCAGTGCCTCAAGGTTGCCATACTTGTCAACTTTGACAACCTTCTTGTTGCTGCTCTTGAAGGACACAGCACCATTATAGGCCTTGATGGGCTTAATGGCATAGTTGACAACAGCGATCTCGCCAGCCTTCATGGTCAGCTTTTTCGAGTCGACAACGATCTTCTTCACGGGCAGCTTCCTGACGGTGATGGTGCAGGTCTTCTCTGTCTTGTAACCATCCTTGGTGGTGGCGGTGATCTTCACAACGCCTTCCTTCTTCAGGGTAACAAGGCCGCTCGCATTGACCTTTGCAATCGTCTTGTCGGAGGACTTCCAAGTCACCGGAACTTCCGCACCGGTCTTCTTGTCGGTGGCATTCAGCTGCAGAGTGTTCTTGATGCCCTTGATCAGATTGAACGTAACCTTGGTTCTGTTCAGAGCCAGCTTGGTCGCCTTGGCCTTGACCACGGTAACAGTCATGGACCTCTTGAAGGTCTTGATGCCGTCATCTACGGTCACAGTGATCTTGCACTTGCCAACTCCGGCAGCCCTGATGTTAACCCTGGCACTGTGATCCAGATCCACGTTGCCGTCGTACACGACATAAGCCACGGAGGGATCGCTGCTCGTCCAGGTCGACTTGAACCAGGCGGTAGAGGGATTGACGTTCACCCCAACCAAGGTCGTGTTCATGCGGTCATCGACCTCAGACTTGGAATCTACGTCATACAGGGGCATGGTTATGTTCTTATACTTCTTGGGAACGGTGACGGACTTGACGCCCTCGCCAGCAACGACGGTCACGTCGGCGACAGCCTTAAACTTATAGCGAGAGGACTGCAGTGTGATCTGAGTCGTGCCAGGAGCTTCGCCAGAGACAATCACATAATAGTAAATGTTGCCGTCCTCATCCCAACCATAGTCCCAATCCACCGTCGCAATGTCAGGATTCGAGGAAGTAAGAGTTACATACTCATCCCATGCAAAATCACCAATGATCTTGATCTTTTCGGTAGAATCAACCCTGACAGTAGCTGCAGAACGCTCGAAGCTCACGGTCTTCGCATCATTAGCCTTAACACGCAGCACGATCTCATCGTACAGGGAAGGATTCTTCTTGGAAGTGGCACGGATGGTCACCTGCTCGCCAGCCTTGGCACCCTTGCTAACCTCGACATAGCAGTACTGCCAGTTGGGGCCTTTACCATCGGGGTAATGCGACTTATCCTTGCAAATCCAAATGATGTTCTCATTGGAAGAGGTCCAGATGATGTCATCATTAACGCCGTAGTTGCCGCCGTCGACATCGCCATGCTCCTCACTACCCTGATACTTCTCAACGGGACGGGGATACAGCTCAAGGAATCTGGCAACGTTCACCCAATCCTTGCTGCAGCCGCGCTTGACATTCAGCTTATCCGCAGTAAATTTCACAGTCGTGAACTCTTCTTTACCAGGATCAACGTAGCTCGAAGCCTTCTCGATGATGTAGGTAATAGAAGCAGACTTGGGCGCATGGGGATATTCCGCCAATTCTTTGGCGGTAGCCGTAATGGTTACCGTGCCAATCTTGCCGTTAAACCAAATACGCCCATGCTTGTCAACCTTGGCAATAGATTCATCGCTGGAAGTCCAGACCAGCTCGCTCACGCCATAGGTGGCAGCCCAATTGTTAGGATTGGCTTCCTGCTCCTTGGCATCGAAATGCACATGTGCCCGTGCTTCGAGCACTGTGCCATTGTCAGGAATGTCGGTAACTGAGCTGATGTCATTGGCATTGGTAGGATTATTGGTCAGCCAATACTTATACGTCTGGCTCACCTGCTCTTTACCGTCAGCGTCATCGATGGTTACCTTGCTCTCCCATACGGGCTTCAATTCCACCTGGAAGCTTGTCGTCGCCAACACAGTCGGATTATGCGTAAGCACGGCGTCCTTCCAGTAGGCCTTACCCGTGATCGTTGCCTTACCGATACCCCTGCCGTCGAGTTCCGGGAAGGGAGTCTTGCCGGTATCGCTTATGCCCTCTTGGATGATGTAGTTGTGATCCTTGTTATCGGCGAAACCAACGATGTTCCTGTCGGAAGTCGTCCAGACAAACTTTAGATCACTGCTGTTGCCAGAGGAAACCCTTGACCAGATAAGCTGACCGTCACTATTCCAGTGGGTCACGACCTGGTGCTGATCGGCTTCATCCGATGTACGGCTCAGAAAACCCCTGACAGTGGGCATGGCGACCTCAAATACTTCCACCGTTCCGCTCCCTGCAGCCAGCGCAATGGTCGGAACCATCGTGGCCACCAGCGCTACTACAAGCAGCAAGATCAAACTGCGCTTCATCTTTTTACCCTCCTAAAATGTTGATCTGTTGTCATTGGAGCCAGCCAAGCGTCTTGTGTCATATACGCAATCCGAAGCGAATTGGCGTGAGCAACAGGAAGCTCCTGCTATCAAAGCACCTAAAGATCCACCTCCTTGCCGTCATTTTGCCAGCTACATGACACATGAGACGCTCCTGTTCCCTGCGCAAAAACCGTCCATGCAGACTAATCTTAATGAATTCAATCAGCATCTGACGATCTGGGTTAATTCTATCAATTTCCATTTCGTTTGTCAAGCAAATATTATGTTTTTTTTTTTTTTTTGTTACGTCGCTGTTCAACTTTTATGTTTTCCCTTTCATACCCCAGAAGTCCTCGCAAATGCCATGTCGAAGCTTCAGCTTCAACATGGCATTTGGAGTCGCTCAACCTACTCCTTTTCCAGATATACAGATGTCATTTTAAGAGAATCGCTATGCAGTGCTTTGGCTTGATAGTGACAACAAAGCGCCATATATTAACAGAATATTTTATAGATTGCATTTTTATTGCACATATGTATCCTTCCTCCTAAGTCAAATGGTAAAAGCGTTACCCGAAAGAGGGAAGTATCGGTGGGAGCGAGGCGGATGGGTTACGTATAATCAGGATTCTGAGTTGTAACTTCGAATTTCTGGCGCTCTGAATTCTTAACGGCCAGTGAATTTGACTAAAGCGCCAAACAGGCGTATACTATTTAATATAATGGTGATTTATACCGCACAGTAAGGGGGGGGCTTGCGTGTTTTCCATCGGCATCTGCACGGATTTCATCAACCTGCCCGAGGTGGCAAAGCTGGGCTTCGACTATGTGGAGCTGTCCCTGGCGGAGCTGGCCGCGCTGCCGGAGGCGGACTTTGCAACGCTGGCGGACTGGACAGACGCCGCGGGCCTGCGGCTTTACGCCTGCCGGGACATGCTGCCGGGCGATCTGCCCATCACCGGGCCGGGGGTCAACGCCACAGCGCTGCACGGCTACCTGAGGCACGCCCTGGGTCGCGCACGCAGGCTCGGCGCGAGGGTCGTCGTGCTGGACGCCGCGAAGTCCCGCGCCGTATCTGAAGACGGCGACTTTCCATTCGCCTGGCGGCAGCTGGGCAACTTTCTGCGGCTGTGCCAGGGCCACGCGAAGGAGTGCGGCATCGCCGTGTGCCTGGAGCCGTTGCGCAAGGCCGATTGCAGCCTTTTGAACCTGGTCTCCGAGGCGACGCTGATCGCGGGCCTGCTGCAGCTGAACAACATCGCCGTGGCCGCCCACTGGGGCCACATGTCCATGGCCAGCGAGCCCATGAATGCCCTGTGGCGGGCCGCGCCACTGCTGGGGCATGTGCACCTGGAAAACGCGCTGACCCGGCGGCTGCCCGCCCCCGGCGACGGCGAGGACTACGGCCGCATGCTTTCACCGCTGAACACGATGGGCTATAAAGGCGGCATCAGCCTGTGCGGCGTCACTACGGAGACGTTTGTCCAGGACGCGGCGGCAGCCGTGGAATACATCAGAAAGTTAAATGAGGAATTAAGAATGAGGAATTAGGAATGGTTGTGGAAATCCTTGCGGATTTCTTTTACATGAAACAACATCCTCGATTCCCTGTAATAAACAAATCCCGTCAGGGATTTGACCCTCCATTCCTCATTTCTCATTCCTCATTATTCCTGTTCCTTAAAGAGGGGGTATCAGATTGAACATCATCATCGTCGGCAACGGCAAGGTGGGCTATACGCTGGCCCAGTATCTTTCCAAGGACGGCCACGACATCACCATACTGGATCGCAGCCAGCAGGCGCTGAACAAGGCCAGCGAGACGCTGGACGTGATGTGCATAAGGGGCAACGGCGCCAACGTCAAGACCCTGATCGAGGCCAATGTGGAATCCGCGGACGTGATCATCGCCGTCACGGGCAACGACGAGCTGAACATGGTGTGCTGCCTGGCGGCCAAGCAGCTGGGGGCGAAGTATACCATCGCCCGCATCCGCGACCCCGAGTATACCGAGAGCCTGACGCTGCTGCAGAAGAAGCTGGACATCGACCAGGTGGCCAACCCGGAGCGCTCGGCGGCGCTGGAGATCTCCCGGCTGCTGCGCTTCCCCTTCGCCATCAACGTGGAGACCTTCGCCCACGGCCGGGTGGAGATGGTGGAATTCCGCACCGAGGAGCGGGACGCCATACTGAACACGCCCCTTTCCCGCCTGCACGGGCGCTACCCCCGCATACAGTTCACCGCCGTACAGCGCAACGGCAGCGCCTTCATCCCCGACGGCTCCAGCATACTGCTGCCGGGGGACCGGGTGTACGCCACCGGCGACCGGGAATCCGTCACTCGCTTCTTCAAGCAGCTGGGCAAGGACACCCAGCGGCTGAAGTCGGCGCTGCTGATCGGCGGCGGCCACATCTCCTACTACCTGGCCCGCATCATCGCCGGCATGGGCGTCTACCTGCGATTGATCGAAATCGACGAGAAGAAGTGCCTTCGGCTGGCGGACCAGCTGGACGGTGTGATGGTCATCAACGCCGACGGCACCGACACCGAAGTGCTGGAATCGGAGAACCTGGCCGACTGCGGGGCGCTGATCTGCCTGACCAACCGGGACGAGGAAAACCTGATCACCGGCATGTACGGCGCGCGCCGGGGCGTGAAGAAGGTCATCGTCAAGGTGAACCGGCTCAACGCCATGGACATCGTGGAGGACCTGGGCATCGACTGCGCCATCAGCCCCAAGCTGACCACCGCCAACGCCATACTCCGCTCGGTTCGGGCACTCAACAACAGCCGCAACTCGGTGGTGGAGAAGGTCTACTACATGATGGGCGGCCAGGTGGAGGCCTATGAGTTCACCGCCCTGGAGGGCGCGCCCTACCTGAACATACCGCTGAACAAGCTGAACATCCGCAAGGGTATACTGGTGTCGGTGCTGGTGCGCGAGCGCAAGTGCATCATCCCCTTCGGCAGCGACGAGATCGAGGCGGGCGACACCGTGATACTGACCGCCAAGGCGGGCACCGTGGTAAACCTGGAGGACGCCTTCGACATTACGGAGATCAGAAAATGAACAAGCGATTACTCTGCCACATCATCGGAAACGTGGTGCGCGTGTGCGGCGCGCTGATGGCGCTGCCCATCATCGTATCGCTGATCCTGCGCAGCGGCGATACGATGCCGCTGGTGCTGTCGATGCTGATCGCGCTGGCCGTGGGCACGGCGCTGGCGCTGATCCAGCCCCGGCGGGACACCCTGCGGGCCCGGGAGGGCTTCGCCATCGTGGCCTTCAGCTGGATCATCGTGTCGTTCCTGGGCGGCCTGCCCTTCTACTTCTCGGGCTACGTGCCCTCGCTGGTGGACTGCTTCTTCGAGACCGTCTCCGGCTTCACCACCACCGGCGCGACGATACTGACCGACGTGGAGGCCCTGCCCAAGGGCCTGCTGTTCTGGCGCAGCTTCACCCACTGGGCCGGCGGCATGGGCGTGCTGGTGCTGTCGCTGGCGCTGATCCCGAAGATGGGCGCCCGGTCCATCCACCTGATGCGGGCCGAATCCCCCGGCCCCAGCACCGACAAGCTGGTGCCCCGGGTGGCCAACAACGCCAAGATACTGTATGAGATCTACGTGGCTATCTCCCTGTTCATGGTGGCGGCGCTGCTGTTCTGCGGCATGGACCTGTACGACGCGCTGGTGCACATGTTCGGCGCGGCCGGCACCGGCGGCTTCGGCACCTATGCCGACAGCATCGCCCACTTCAACAGCGCCGCCGTGGACATCGTCGTCGGCGTGTTCATGGCGCTGTTTGGCGTGAACTTCTCGATCTACTACTTCCTGATCCGCCGCAACTGGAAGGCGGCCTTCGGCAACAGCGAGCTGCGCTGGTACCTGGGCATACTGCTGTCCGTCAGCTGCATCATCGCCGTGAACATCATGCCGATGTACGGGGGCAATTTCTTCACGTCGCTGCGCTACAGCTTCTTCCAGTGCTCCTCGATCATGACCACCACCGGCTATGCCACGGCCGACTTCGACCTGTGGCCCCAGCTGAGCCGCGTGCTGCTGGTGACGCTGATGTTCATCGGCGCCAGCGCCGGCTCCACCGGCGGCGGCCTGAAGGTGGTGCGCGTGCAGCTGCTGCTCAAGAGCATGGTGCGCGACATCCGCCGCACGGTGCACCCCAAGTCCGTCAACACCGTCAAGCTGGACGGCCACACCGTGGACGAGAGTATCCTCAGCGGCGTGCAGGGCTTCTTCTTCGCCTACTTCCTGATCCTGATCCTGGCCACCGTCGTCGTGTCGCTGGACGGCTTCAGTTTCGAAACCAACTTCACCGCCGTGATCGCCACCCTGTCCAACATCGGCCCCGGCCTGGGCATGGTCGGCCCCACCGGCAACTTTGCCGCCTTCAGCGACGTAAGCAAGCTGGTACTGAGCCTGTGCATGCTCATCGGCAGGCTGGAGATCTTCCCCGTGCTGATGCTGGTCAGCCCCAGCGCGTGGAGGAAGTGAGAAACCCCGCTTTACGCGAAAAACGCCGCCTTCGGGCGGCGTTTTTCCCGGTTGCCATCGGCAGGGCAAGGTGGTATAATGGTCGTGGAAGGGAGGAATTGCGAATGTCTGTCGCTGAAGCCACGCTGAATCTCATGTCTACCATGTCGGAAGAAGAGCTCCTCGAGATGTATCACCAGGCCAGGCACATCATAGACCAGAGAGCCAACCCGTTCCGCCCGCTTTCGAAGCAGCGCATCCTCGCTGATCTTGCCATTTCCAGACAGCAGATCGAAAAAGGCGAAACCATCGAATTTGATCAGGCCATAAGCGAGATCGAGGCGCAATATGATCTCTGAGGTTCGGATGACGCGACTGGCGCAAAGCCAGCTTTCACAATATATCGGCTATATCAGACGTCAATTCAGGAATCCTCAAGCTGCAAAGGCCGTCGCGCAGGACGCACGGGAAACAAAGGCCGCGCTCTTGCAGAGCGCCGAAAGCCTTCAATTGTGCCCGGACCCGGATCTGCGCGCTATGGGCTATCGCGTGATCCGGTTCCGACGCCACCGCTACCTGTTTATCTATTCCATACGGGAGGACATCGTCTATATCGAAGCAACCTATCACGAATTGCAGGATTACGAGAACACGTTCAAGAATGAGGTATTGTAGACAAACCATGATGATTCCTCGTATTTCATCCATCAAAGCATTACCCGATTGCCGCCTTTTCGCGTCCTTTGACGACGGAAAACGTTTGATATATGACGTCAAAACCGACCTCAACCTGCCCGGCTACTGCGCGCTTGTCGATATCCCCGGCTTGTTTGACCAGGTTCAGCTGGACAAGAGCCGCACCTGTGTCTATTGGAATGATGAAATCGACCTGCCCAGCGATACGATCTATGAGTACGGGCAGGAGATGAGCCGCGTGGAAAGGAGTTGTTCACAGTGCCCACCCTTGAAATGATACAACAGGCCGTATAAGCCGCTGCGGTGCAGTACCCCGTCAAGTCCGTCGAATTATTCGGCTCTTTTGCCAATGGTACGGCGGATGAAACCAGCGACGTCGATTTTCTCGTGGAGTTTTCCGAAAACCCGACTTCTCTTCTGCATATCTGCGGTTTCCGCGAGACGCTTTCAGAGCTGTTGAACCGCGATGTCGACATCGTAAAGCTGCCACGAAAGCAAAACGACGGACTGACGATTGATAGAACCGTGCACATCTATGAGGCATGAGGAGTGAAACGATATCATTCGTCTGAAAATGCCGGCTGAAATTGCTGACATCGAAGCATTTATGGCGAATCGTTACCCGGAAGACCTGTTTGAAAATCGCATGTGTCAGATTGCAGATTTTAACACGATTGCCATCGGCGGTGTAATGTGGAGTTAAGGTGGACCCCACTGCAAAGTAGCGAGGTCCATAAACCGAGTCAATACTGCGAATTGTTCAACGCCCATATTGTGCGTGACTATGACAGACATTCACCGCTTCCCAAGATGCAATGTGGGAATGAGAGAATTTGAGTGAAGAGACGAAAATCCCGCTGCCAATGACAGCGGGATTCCATTACTCACTGTTAGAAAGTCTTTATTTCTGTTTCGCGCTGTTCGCCTTTACGATAATAAATCAAAGTAGTAGTTCCTGCATCATCCATTAATCCCTTTGCCAGAGCAAATGTATCCTCATCATATACCCAAACATCTCCAATCTTAACAATGATATCTCCATTTTTTAAGCCAGCATCAGCAATAGGCGATTCGGTATTATAGCCATCAATATACAATCCTCCCATTGGGATGCCTGCCACTTCCGAGAAAAAATTGCTAATATAGTATTCACTATGCAGGCCCAAGTCAACATTGTCTGATTTTTCTTCTATTTCATTCGTCAATTCGGCAATCTCTTTCTGATTGTTTTCATACTCTACAGTTACTACTTTTCCGTCTGAACCATACCAAATCTGCTCATTTTCAGGTATTTCCACGTATGACCCATCATCTGTATGGTAGCGTGACACTGCCATATATACCGTAGTTAAAGCTTTGCTATCAAAGCTCCCAAGATACATTTCATTTGAGTAAACAAGTTGGTATTTTCCGCCCGCTTTAATCTTTATATTGGAAATCTCAAAAGTGCTGTATTCTAATTGATAATCATCACTATCAGAATGTCTTCTAACATCGTTTACCGTCAATTTATCATAAATGATACGTTCTCCATATGAATTATACCCCTTAACCAGACAAGTTATTCCATCTACTGTATAATCCGTATGATTTACAAAGGTCGGGCGCGCATAATTGGTACCATAGCTTTTGCGCATTCCAAGTGATGTTATCTCAATGTCTGGTATCTCTATTCCCTTAGCATCCTCAGAGTATAGGAATGCCTGTAATTCTGGTGAAGCAATGCCTGTCTGCTCCAAACCATTATAATCCTGAAATGCCTTGATTGCATTTACTGTTCCGTTGCCATAATCTCCATCAATGGTTGAAGCGTAAAATCCTAATTCCTTCAACCTTGCCTGTAATGTCTTGACTTCATCACCCTTAGCTCCTTTGGACATTTCAGTATAGTTGGAAACATCCAATATAGGTGCTTGTTCTTCCTGTGTTACCTGATTATCAGTGGATTGTTGTGCCGCTTCAATTGCAGAATTAAGTTGTTCTTGTGCTTTTAGCAATTCATCAAGTGTCATTCCAGAATAATCGGTTTCAGCAATCGCACATATGCTTCCCAACAGTAAGGTAACGACAATCAAAAAGCTCTTAAATTTCTTCATTGTGACAATCTCCCTTCTAACTTCTCACAGATTCCCTAAACGCCGTCCTAACCACTTTCGGCGTCGCTGCCAATTCACAAAACTTGCCACGGCCGACGCCAATCGCCCAATTTCCCGGGCAACCGTGGCTTAACTTCCAAGCCTGGGATAAAGCCGGTTGTTACTGACAGTCTCATTGGATGTCAATCGTGCCGCCATTACTTCACAGCCCTACCTTCGGCACAAAACGTCGCTTTCTATATTTATCACCTCACCTTCATATTCCCACGGCTTTTTACTTCGGTATAACTATCCAATCGATACTATATCACATTTTGTGATAATCGTCAATATCTCATTTTGTGATATCATATAATACACCCTGAATGGGGTGATTCTGTGCGGTTTCGGGATTTGCGCGAGGATATGGATATGACCCAGCAGGAGCTGGCGGCAAAGCTGAACATCCGGCAGAGCACGCTTTCTCAATATGAAAACGGTCAACGGCAGATTCCACTGAACACCCTGATTCAACTCGCCCTTCTCTTTGACACATCCACCGACTATCTGCTCGGCTTGACCAACGAGCGCAATCCATACCCGCGAATCACGAATAAGTCAGAATGAATTGACAGATAGTTAAAATGCCCTATACATATTCACTATCTTTGTTGCTGCCCTACGGTAGCGTTTTCACGGTTGTCAATTCCTGCAAAGCGTGTTATACTGAATTTCGAAGGGGCGGTGATTTCCATGCCTGAAATAACCCTATGCAGAACTGGGAACTGGCAAAGAATCACGAGGCGCTCAACCCGATCGCGCCGCTGATGTAGGAGGTAAGCCTATGCAAATGACCTATTTCCCGGAGGTGGTACAGGTGGTTCCCTTCCCCGACCACACCGTCTCGGTCTATTTCTCCGACGGCAAGATCGTCGCTTACGACGTCAAGCCCTTGCTGGACAAGGGTGTTTTCAGGGCGCTTAGGGACATGGAGGTCTTTATGAACCGTTGCGGCATTATGAACGACACGCTGGCCTGGGATATCGCGGGCAACGGCGATCCTGCCACTTACATCGACATCGACCCTGATACATTATATGAACTGGAAGCGATCGAGGACCGCCTGTCTGTTTCCTAAGCTTATTTTTTTACAGCCGCTTCGTTTACAGCACGAAGCGGCTTTGTTATAATGTGCGGGATACATAAGCAGAGAGGACCTTTCCCCCATGAAAACCTCCGTCCCCTTCCCCTGGCGCGACTTCATACGGCGCGTGGCGGCGATCGCCGTGCCCATCGCGCTGCAAAACCTGCTGACCACCACCGGGTCGATGGTGGATACGATGATGATCGCTTCGCTGGGCAACACCCAGGTGGGGGCGGTGGGGCTGTGCGCCCAGTTTTCTTCTCTGCTGTTCGCGTGCTTCTGGGGATTCGTTGGCGGCGGCATGCTGTTCTTTTCCCAATACTGGGGCGCGGGGGACGACGACGGCATCAACCGCGCCTACGGGCTGACGCTGACCTGCATGATGTCGGTGGGCTTTCTGTTCTGCGTGATGGCCACCCTGTTTCCCGGGACCGTGATGCGGCTGTACACCGATAAGCCTGCCATACAGGCGGTGGGCGTGGAATATCTTCGCATCGCGGGCTTCTCCTATCCGCTGATGGTGTTCTCGATGGGCATGGCGGCGCTGCTGCGCTGCACGGACCGGGTGCGGCTTCCTCTGTACGGCTCGCTGACCGGCGTGGCGGTGAACATCGCGCTGAACTGGGTGCTGATCTTCGGCCACCTCGGCCTGCCCGCGATGGGCGTGCGCGGCGCGGCCACCGCCACGGTCATCTCACAGTGCGTGAGCATCGCCGTGGTCATCGCGCTGGCCAAGCGCAGCGGCCACCGATACCTGCTGGCCTTCAGCCGCCATTTCCGCTGGAATCGCGCACTGGTTCGCGCCTATTTCAAAAAGTGCTTTCCGATACTGTGCAATGAAATACTGATCGGCGTGGGCAACATGGTGATCAACGTGGTGCTGGGCCGGCAGCCGGAGGAGGCCATCGCCGCGCTGGCGGTGTTCCGCACGTTGGAGGGCCTGATCATCGGCTTCTTCGCCGGCTTCTCCAGCGCGGCGTCGGTGCTGGTGGGCACGCAGGTCGGCGCGGGCGACCCCGACACCGCCTATAAGCGGGCCTGGCGGCTGGTGTACCTGTGCCAGGGCTTCATCGGCCTGGCCGGCGCGCTGATGACCGCGCTCCACGGCCCGATCCTTCACATGATGGGCATGCGGGGCGAAAGCTTTTCCATCGGCTTCGGGCTGATCGCCATTTATGCCGTTGCCGCGCTGATCCGCATGGGCAACTGGACCATGAACGACACCTTCCGCGCCGCCGGGGACGCCACCACCGGTACGGTGATGGAGATCGTCTTCATGTGGGTGTTGGTGCTGCCCATCGTGTGGCTGGGCGGCATGGTCTGGCACTGGCCCACTCTGGCGGTATTCGCCTGCTGCTACATCGATGAGCCCATTCGTTACGCATTGATGCAGCGCCACCTGTTCAGCGGCAAGTGGATCCGGCCCGTCACCCGCGAAGGCAAGGCCGCGCTGGCGGGGTGGAAACCGGAACGGTAGGGAAACTTCTGATTTATCGAGCTGATGCTCGATAAATCAGAATAGGGATTAGGTTTTAGGTTTTAGGGATTAGGGAAGGATGAAATCCTGACGGATTTCTTTTGATTAAAGGGGCGAGAAGCGTTGAAATCCCTGCCGTTTCCCATTGAATCAAAACAAATCCCGAAGGGATTTGCGACGCGAAGCTAGCCCTTCAGGGCACCTCCCCCTAAAACCTAAAACCTAAATTCTAAAACCTAAAACCTAAAACCTAAAACCTAAATTCTGATTTATCGAGCAAAGCTCGATGAATCAGAATTTACCCCTTCGCGCAGCTGCCCGCCACCATAAGCGTGCGGGAGGCCAGGCGGGTGCCCTCCTGGACCGCCTGTGACAGGGGTGCGCCGTTCATCAGGGCGGCCACGGCGGCGGTGAAGAAGGCATCGCCGGCCCCTGTGGTGTCCACCACCTCCACATCCATCGGCGGGCAGAAGCCGAATTCGCCGGTCGTATTGTCCACATATACCGCGCCCCGGGCCCCCATGGTGACGACCATGGTGGGAATGCCTACCAGCGCTGAATTTTTCTGAAGCGACCTCAGCGTCTCTTCCGGGCTTGCGTCGGTCAGGTCCTCCCGGAACAGCCTGCCGGCTTCCATCTCGTTGCAGATGAAGCAGGCCATGTCCCGCAGGTATTCCGGATGCTTCAGTATCACGCCCATATTTCCAACGATGGTATACACCGGCTTGCGGTGCTTCTTCGCCAGCGCCATCACCAGGCCGGAGATCTCGGCGGTCATATCGAATTCCAGCGCCAGTCCGTCGGTGGCCGCGATGATCTCATCGCCCTTTTCCTTCAGGTATTCCTCCAGGGCCGAAAAATCCGGCTGTCGGGAGATGGAACCGGCCAGGTTGCCGTGCTCGTCCAGTATCGCCAGCCACATGCCCATGCCCCGCGGCGCGGAAATCACGTGCTCTACGTTCACGCCCAGCGCGGCCAGCTCGCTGCGCACCTGGGCGCCCATGCCGTTGTCGTCCACCATGCTGACAAACTCGGCATCACAGCCCAGCGTCTTCAGGTTTTCCGCCACGTTGCGGCAGACGCCCCCGGCCGTCACCTGCACGTCGCCCACATTCCGCTCCAGCGGCATGTACCGGTTCCGGGCAAAGCCCTTAACATCCACGAATATGCTCCCAATGACCAGCATGTCATTCGCCCCCGTCGCTTTGGTAATTGGATCCACATGAAATGATTATAACACATGTGAATCGTTCAGTTCAACCACAATATCCGGTTCACCGTCACTCAACTTTTAATTCTATAATTTGATCACATACATTTAACGCTACACAAGCCCCGTATATATTGACACCAGCCCCGAAAGGTGGTTTAATAATAGTCGCCTCAAAGTTCAGTAATCTTAAACTTCACTGGCATAAAACCATCGTTGATTCCGCGGAGGTGATTGGCGTGAAGATCGGCAACAAGATTCGCAGGCTGCGCCTGCAGCGGGGGCTGACCCAGGAGGAGCTGGCGGACCGCTGCGAGCTGTCCAAGAGCTTTATATCGCTGCTGGAGCGCGACCTGACCTCCCCTTCGCTGGATACCCTGTCCGACCTGCTGGAGACCCTGGGCAGCGACCTGCCCACCTTTTTCAGAAAGCAGGATGAAAAGCTGGTATTCGGCGCCGAAGACATCTTCGTCAAAGAGGATCCGGAGGGCATGAAGGGCATGATCCGCTGGCTGATCCCTTCGGCCCAGAAGAACCAGATGGAGCCGATCCTGGTGGAGATGGCCCCCGGCGGCGAGACCGCCGAGGACGACCCCCACGAGGGCGAGGAATTCGGCTACGTGCTGGCGGGCACGATCAAAATCGTGCTGGGCGACCGGACCGAGCGGGTGCGCAAGGACGAGAGCTTCTACTTTCGCCCCAACGCCCCACACAAGCTGATCAACGCGGGCAAGAGCGCCTGCCGGGTACTGTGGGTGTCGACACCGCCTTCGTTTTAAACAGATTGGAGTTGTTAGCCATGATCCAGGACATGCGCCTCATCGAATTGAAGGGGGTCTGCAAGCGCTTCGGCGACACCGAGGTGCTGCACGACGTGGACCTCTACATCCGCAAATGTGAATTCATCACGCTGCTGGGGCCCTCGGGCTGTGGCAAGACCACGCTGCTGCGCATCATCGGCGGGTTTGAAATGCCCAGCGAGGGCGAGGTGCTGTTCGAGGGGAAGGACATGACGGGCATTCCCCCCTACAAGCGCCGCATCAACACGGTGTTCCAGAAGTACGCGCTGTTCAATCACCTGAACGTGTTTGACAACATCGCCTTTGGCCTGAACCTGAAGACGCCGGAGCAGCTGGGCGTGCACTCGGGCAGGGAGAAGAAGGAAGAAATCAAGCGCCGTGTGAACCGGATGCTGAAGCTGGTGAAGATGGAGGGCTACGAGAAGCGCTCCATCGACGCGCTGTCCGGTGGACAGCAGCAGCGCATCGCCATCGCCCGGGCGCTGGTGAACGAGCCAGAGGTCCTGCTGCTGGACGAGCCCCTGGGCGCGCTGGACCTGAAGCTGCGCAAGGAAATGCAGCTGGAGCTGAAGGCCATGCAGCAGCAGCTGGGCATCACCTTCATATACGTCACCCACGACCAGGAGGAGGCCCTGACCATGTCGGACACCATCGCCGTGATGAACGGCGGGCGCATCCAGCAGATCGGCGACCCCAAGGGCATCTACGACGAGCCGAAGAACGCCTTCGTGGCCGACTTCATCGGCGAGAGCAACATCGTGCCCGGCGTGATGCTGGAGGACGACCTGGTCCGCTTCTCCGACACCGAATTCCAGTGCGTGGACGAGGGCTTCGATAAAAACGAACCCGTGGACGTGGTCATCCGCCCCGAGGACATCATGCTGGTGGGCGAAGACGTGGGCATGCTGACCGGCGTGGTGGAGAGCGTGATCTTCAAGGGCGTACACTACGAGATGATCATCATCTCCGGCGACTACAAATGGAAGGTACAGTCCACCACCATGCAGCCGGCGGGCACCCGGGTGGGCATGACCATCGTGCCCTTCAACATCCACATCATGCACCGGGCCGAGATGGATCGCGTGCCCTACAACGAGCGCGTGAACCCCGGGGAAACGGAGGCGAAGCCATGAAGCGCTCCTGGTACGCCACGCCCTATGCGCTGTGGATGCTGCTGTTCGCGGTGGTGCCGCTGCTGTTCGTGTGCTGGTATGCCTTCACCACCCCCGAGGGCCACTTCACCCTGGCCAATTTCCAGGAATTCGCAAAGCCCCGCTACATGGGCGTCATACTGCGCAGCCTGAAGCTGGCGCTGTATTGCACGGCGCTGTGCCTGGTGATCGGCTACCCCACCGCCTGGTTCCTGTCTGGCCGGAACTTCAACCATGCCCAGAGCCTGGTGGTACTGATCCTGCTGCCCATGTGGATGAACCTGCTGCTGCGCACCTACGCCATGATGACACTGCTGGACGACAACGGCGTGCTGAACGCCGCGCTGCAGGCCATCGGGCTTCAGCCCGTCAAGGTGATCGGCACCGAGGGCGCGGTGCTGATGGGCCTGGTGTACAACTACCTGCCCTTCATGGTGCTGCCCATCTACACGGTGCTGAAGAAGATGGACTACTCCGTGATCGAAGCTGCCGAGGACCTGGGCTGCAATCCCCTGCGGGTGATGACCCGGGTGGTGATCCCCATGTCGGTACCCGGCATCGTGTCCGGCGTGACGATGGTGTTCATGCCGGCGGTCACCTCCTTCGCCATCTCCACGCTGCTGTCCCACGGCAAACTGCGGCTGGCGGGCGATTTGATCGACTATATCTTCAACCAGTCCTCGAACCCGACCCGCTGGAACATCGGCAGCTCGTTCTCGCTGATGATGCTGGTGCTGATACTGATCTCCATCGGCTTTCTGCGCAAGGTGGACCCGGACAGCGAAGGGGGCGGAATGTGGTGAGCAACAAGAAGGGGACCAAGGTTTTCCGCACCGTCTGGATGGCGCTGGTGCTGTTATTCCTGTACGCGCCGATCCTGGTGATGATCGCGCTGAGCTTCAACGCCTCGGTGTCCCGAAGCCAGTGGACCGGCTTCACGCTGAGCTGGTACGTGCAGCTGTTCCACGATCCCAACATCCTCGGGGCGCTGAAAACCACGCTGGAGGTGGCCGTGATCGCCACGGTGGTCTCCACTGTCATCGGCACGCTGGGGGCCATCGGCATGCACAGCATGAACACGGGCATGGCCAGCGTTCTGATCAACGTGTCTTACCTGCCCATGACCACCCCGGACATCGTCACCGGCGTGTCGCTGATGCTGATGTTCATATTCGCCCACGTTCCCCTGGGCAAGGGCACGATGATCATGGCCCACATCGCCTTCGACATCCCCTACGTGCTGTTTTCGGTCCTGCCGAAGCTCAAGCAGATGAACCCGAACCTGTACGAGGCGGCGCTGGACCTGGGCTGTCACCCGGTCAAGGCGCTGTACAAGGTGATCGTGCCGGAGATCGCGCCCGGCATATTCACCGGCGCGCTGCTGGCCTTCACCATGTCGCTGGACGACTTCGTGATCTCCTACTTCACGTCCTCGGACATATATCCGAACCTGTCGCGCATCGTGTATTCCTCCACTAAGCTGGGGGTCAAGCCCACGATGTACGCCCTGTCCACGCTGATGTTCGTGACGATACTGCTGCTGCTGGTGCTGATCAACCGGCGCACAAAGCTGGAAAACCTGTAAGAGGTTTTACCATAGAAACCACAACCATAATGGAGGAAATGCACATGAAGAAGATCGCCATCGTTCTGCTGGTCGCGCTGCTGGCCGGCGCGCTGTCCGCTTTCGCGTTCGCCGAGGCCGACAAGCCCTTCGCGGGCACTGAGATCAAGGTGTACAACTGGTATGACTACATCGATCCCGAAGTACTGGACATCTTCGAGGCGGAGACCGGCATCCACGTAAACTACGTAAACTTCTCCCAGAACGAGGACATGTACACCCGCCTGTCCACCGGTGCGGAGATCTATGATGTGGTCATTCCCTCCGAATATATGATCGAGCGCCTGATCAAGGAGGGCCTGCTGGCTGAGCTGAACCTGGACAATATTCCCAACCTGGCAAACGTGATCGACAACCTGCTGGACCCCATCTACGATCCCGGCAATGCCCACTCCATCCCCTATATGTGGGGCACCCTGGGCATCGTGTACAACACCGATCTGGTGGAAGGCCCCATCACCAGCTGGACTGCGCTGCTGGACCAGAAGTACGCCGATGCGAAGATCTTCATGATGGACTCCGTGCGCGACACCGTGGGCCTGGCGCTGAAGACCCTGGGCTATTCCATGAACACCCACGACGAGGCTGAACTGGAAGCCGCCCGCGAATGGCTGTTGGCCCAGAAGGATTCCGGCGTGGTGGCCGGCTACATCCTGGACCAGGCCAGGGAGATGATGGTCGGCAACGAGGCCGGCATGGCCGTGATGTACTCCGGCGACGCGCTGTACGCCATGGACAAGAACGATAAGCTGGCTTACGTCATTCCCGACGAGGGCAGCAACATCTGGGTGGACGGCATGTGCGTCCCCGCCGCCAGCCAGAACAAGGAAGCCGCGGAATGCTTCATCAACTTCATGTGCCGCCCCGACATCGCCCAGAAGAACCTGGACGAGATCCGCTACTCCTCCCCCATCAAGCAGGTGGTCGAGGGCCTGAGCGAGGAGGAGCTGGCCTCCACCGCGATGAACCCCACCGATGAAATGGTCAAGCGTTGCGAATACTATGTGGACATCTCCGATGTGGCTTATATGTACGACGACATCTGGATGGATGTGCTGATGTAAGGACGAATTCATAATAAACGCGGACAGGGTCGCCCATGCCGGGCGGCCCTGTGCGTTTCTCCGCAAAACCATATTGCTTTTTGGCTTCATCTCGAATATAATGTAGAAAAAGCAGGAGGTGCATGCCCATGATGTATCCCTTCCTGACACTGGACGACGGCACGGAAATCGTCCACTCCGAGACGCTGCCGGACGGCCGCGTCAAGGTCTACATGGAAAAGCCGGATGCTGAGGATGGATTTCACCATGCCACATGCTATCTGCCTCAGTACCAGTGGGAGGATATCAGTGGCCTTTCCCAGGCGGAACTGGATCGGTGCAGGGATGTCATTGAGAGCACAGCGCATTTGATTCTCCGCTTTGCCGCGGGAGGAGGCTTTGAAAATGCCTCAAATTTTTAAGATCGGCGCCTACTGGGTGTTTTTCTGGACGAATGAAAGCCTTCCACTGGAGCCCGTCCATGTACACGTCTCCATCGGCGCACCCATGGAAAACGCCACTAAAATATGGATTACCCGCAGGGGGAAGTGCCTGTTGTGCCACAATTGCTCCAAGATACCCCCACACATCCTGCGCAACATCATGGCGATCATCGAAGCGCGAAGCGACGAGATCACCGAAAAATGGAAGGGCTATTTTGGCGAGCTCCGCTATTTCTGCTGAAACAAAGCGAAGGTATATCTATTTCATTACCCCGCACTCCGCTGCGGGGTATTTTCATCCCTGTGGCCCGGAGGCTGCTCCTTCACGCGCTCCGGAGGAAGGTCAGCCTCCAGGGCGATCCGCGTCTCGGCCAGCAATGCCCAGTAATCCAGGTTGGCTACCTCCCGGCGGGGCGGCTGTTGGATGCGGCGCAGCCATTTTTGCAGCTTGTCCATGGCGCTTACCTCACTGGGCCGAGCGGGGCACGCCCATCATGTCCTCGAAGGTGAAGAGCCTGCCCAGGCGGCCGGCGGCGGCGCGATCGACGTGGGCCATGCGCAGCTTCGGCGCCCTGTACCAGAAGCCAAAGAGGCTGCGTTTCCAGATGAATACCAAATAGATGATCCTGTACATAAGGCTGTACCTCCCCCATATCATTGCGCGGCTTTAACCACCGTCGCACTCCATGGTGAAAGTATACCTCGGGATGTGTCCCATAAAACGCCCTCGAAGTTGATTTCAGGCGCTGGGGTGTACTGTTTTTCCCTCTTGAAATGATGGCGGGTGTTTGACAGCAAGTAAGCAAGCAAGACAGAGAAAACGCCGAGTGGAGCGTTATTTTTTTGTCAATATTAAAATATATATTTACACGTTATGCC
>CACWZI010000046.1 GCA_902765305.1 uncultured Eubacteriales bacterium | reverse complement strand
CCTTCGTTCTGGCTGCAACATTCCGTGCGCGGCTTTTCCTGTTCCCTGTTGACTGTTCCCTGTTCCCTTTGTACTACCCTCTGCTTTTCCACCAACAGCCCGACAAATCAGAAGTTGTCGCTCTGTTCACAGCGCTTCCCATAAACCTTCGCGATCGCCGCCGCCGCAATCGCCATCTCCTCCGACGTGTTCTCCCGGCCCAGGCTGACGCGGATCACGCAGCGGGCGTCCTTTTCCTCCAGGCCCATCGCCCGGTAGACGTGGCTGACGTGTTCGCTTCGGGCTGAACACGCCGCTCCGGCGGAAACCTGTATGCCCATCAGGTCCAGGTCCGCCACGGCCTGCTCCGATTGCAGCCCCGACAGCAGCAGCGCCATCACGCCGGGCAGGCGCGGGGCGTTTTCCGCCAGCAGGCGGCAGGATGGGACCAGCGCCCTCAGTCGCGCAAGGAATCCCGCCGCCAGCGCCTTCTCCCTTTCGGCGCGGGCTTCCATATCGCTTGCGGCCAGCTCTGCGGCCACCCGCATGCCCTCTATGGCGGGCACGTTTTCGGTGCCCGAGCGCAGGCCGAACTCCTGCCCGCCGCCGTCGATCAAGGGCGTCAGGGGCAAACCCTGGCGTACGAACAGGCAGCCCGCGCCCCGGGGTCCGTAGAGCTTGTGGGCGGAGAGGGTCAGAAGGTCGACGTTCAGCGCGCGCACGTCGATGGGCGCCTTGCCGAAGGCCTGCACCGCGTCGCACAGGAAGGGTACCCGGCGGGAACGGGCCAGCGCGCCGATTTCGGCCACCGGCTGGAGCGCGCCGGTTTCGTTGTTGGCATACTGCACGCAGATCAGCCGGGTGTCGGGCCGAAGGGCCCGCTCGACGGCCTCGGGTTGGGTTCGCCCGTTCCCGTCCGGCGGGATCACCGTCACTTCGCCCGCGTGCCTGCGCGCGGCCTTCAGCACCGAGGCGTGCTCCACCGCGCCGACGATGGCATGGCCGCCCTTCGCCAGCGTCAGCGCCTGGTTGTTGCCCTCGGTGCCGCTGGCGGTGAACAGCACCTCCTGGGGCCGGGCGTTCAGCATGCCGGCGACGGTTTGACGGGCCAGGCGCAGGATGCGCCGGGCAGCCTCCGAAGCCGAATAGGCCGCCCCGGGATTGTGCCATGCGGACGCCATGCAATCGGCCACGGCGCGAACGACGGTGGCGTCGGGTGGCGTGGTGGCGGCGTGGTCGAGATAAATCATATTTTGTTTCGCCCTTGTTATTATTTGTTTTTTTATTATAACCGATGGGGGGCGGGATGTAAATGACCTTGACACTCCAGCCATTTATTTGTATGATACGAGTAAATTACTGAGAATTACGCAGGGAGGACGACGGTATGAATCGCGAACAGGCACGGGAAAAGGCAATCCAGCTGGTCAACCGCATGACTGTGGAGGAGGCCGCCGGCCAACTGCGCTACGATGCGCCGGCCATCGAACGGCTGGGCGTGCCCGCCTACAACTGGTGGAACGAGGCGCTGCACGGCGTGGCGAGGGGCGGCACGGCCACGTCCTTCCCCCAGGCCATCGGCCTTGCGGCGACCTTCGATCCCGCACTGGTGCGCTCGCTGGGCGACGTGGCCGCCACCGAGGGCCGAGCAAAGTACAACGCCGCCGCCGCTCACGGCGATCGGGACATCTACAAGGGCCTGACCTTCTGGTCGCCCAACGTCAACATCTTCCGCGATCCCCGCTGGGGCCGGGGCCATGAGACCTACGGCGAGGACCCGTTCCTGACCGCCACGCTGGGCGTGCAGTACGTGAAGGGCCTGCAGGGCGAGGGGGAGACCTTGAAGGCCGCCGCCTGCGCCAAGCACTTCGCGGTGCACTCCGGCCCCGAGGCGCTGCGCCACCACTTCGACGCCGAGGCCGATCCAAAGGATATGAACGAGACCTACCTGCCCGCCTTCCACGCCCTGGTGGACGCGGGGGTGGAGAGCGTGATGGGCGCCTACAACCGCACCAATGGCGAGCCCTGCTGCGCCAATACGCCCCTGATGAAGACCCTCCGGGAGGACTGGGGCTTCGAGGGCCACTTCGTCTCCGACTGCTGGGCCATCAACGACTTCCACACCGGCCACATGGTCACCGATTCGCCGGAGGCCTCCGCGGCGCTGGCCCTGGAAAAGGGCTGCGACCTGAACTGCGGCAGCGCCTACGTCTACATGATGAAGGCCTATGAGAAGGGCATGGTGACCGAGGAACAGATCCGCCGCAGCGCCGTGCGCCTGTTCACCTGCCGCTATATGCTGGGGCTGATGGATTCGAGCCCCTACGACAGCATCCCGCTGGAGGCGGTGGAGTGCCCGGAGCACCTCAGCAAGGCGCAAAAGGCCACCGAGGAGGCCTGTGTGCTGCTGAAGAACGACGGCCTGCTGCCGCTGGACGCCGACAAGCTCACCACCCTGGCGGTGATCGGCCCCAACGCCAACAGCCGCGTGGCGCTGGTGGGCAACTACCACGGCACCTCCTCCCGCTACGTGACGGTGCTGGAGGGATTGCAGGATGCTTTAGAGTCCAGGACACGTGTGCTGTACAGCGAGGGCTGCCACCTGTTCAAGGACCGGGTGGAGCACCTGGGCCAGCCGGACGACCGGCTCAGCGAGGCCGTGGCCGTGGCGGAGCGCGCCGACGCGGTGGTGCTGGTGGTGGGCCTGGACGAGACCCTGGAGGGGGAGGAGGGCGACACCGGCAACGCCGCCGCCTCCGGCGACAAGCTGGACCTGTTGCTGCCCGAGTGCCAGCGCAGGCTGATGGACGCGGTGCTGGCCGTGGGCAGGCCCACGGTGATCGTGTTGATGGCAGGCAGCGCCATCGACCTGGGCGAAGCCGCCGAGAAGGCCGATGCCGTGCTGCTGACCTGGTACCCCGGGGCAAGGGGCGGCAGGAGCGTGGCGGACATCCTGCTGGGCAGGGTCTCACCCTCCGGCAAGCTTCCCGTGACCTTCTACCGGAACGAACAGCTTTCGACCATGCCGGAATTCACCGACTACGCCATGAAGGGCCGCACCTATCGCTACGTCGAGGAGGCCCCCCTGTACCCCTTCGGCTACGGTCTGACCTACGGCGACTGCCGGGTGGCCGCCGCGAAGCGGACGGAGGCGGGGGTCGAGGCAGAGATCGTCAACGACGGCGGTATGGACACTGACGAGGTGGTCCAGGTCTACGTGCAGAACGAAGGGGCGGCCCACGCGCCGAGGAATCCCCGACTGTGCGCCTTTGCCAGGGTCCGTGTGCCCGCGGGCGGCTCGGTGAAGGTGGCGCTGGACATCCCGGCGGAGCGGCTGAAGGTCGTGGACGACGCGGGTATCAGCGTCGACGAGGGCACGCCCGCCTTCTGGGTCGGCCTGGGCCAGCCGGACGCCCGCACGTCGGAGCTGACCGGGCATGGCGCGATCAGGGTCGAATAAATGTTTCCGTATAAAACAGGTGTAGGGGCGCCGCTTCGGCGCCCCTACACCTGCTTTGGACAAATGCCCGCAGCGACGGCCTCCAATCGGCCCGAGCTATCAATTCTGATTTGTCGGGGAGACGCGTGGCTTCCAAAAGCCTTCCCCCGTTGGGGAAGGTGGCCCGCGTAGCGGGTCGGATGAGGTCCTCCTTACGTTGCTATTCGCGCCAATGCCCCAATAGACGTTGTTCGAGCGACGAGGACCTCATCCGTCTTTCGGCAAAAACGCAAGCGTTTTCACCGAAATCCACCTTCCCCAGAGGGGAAGGCTACTTTTGGAACCGTCGCCTACAGCTCGACAAATCATAAGCTGCATGTAACCGTACAGTCACCCTTTTTTCTCAGATTCCATCCTCAACAGCCCCTGTCGCCGCAACGCCAGGAAATACCACGTGCACATCGCGATCTGCAGCATCGACGAAAACGGCGTGGCCATGCCGATCCAAAACAGCGACACGGGCACACGGCGGCTCATCAGGTACGAAACCGGCACGCGCACGCAGAACGCGCTGACGATGCCCTGGGCCATGACGAAGCGGGTTCGGCCCAGGCCGTTGAAGAAGCCGATGGCGCAGAAGAATATGGGCGTGAGCAGGCAGTCGATGCCGTAGGCCTTCAGGTAATCCGCCGCCGCGACGATGACCTCCCGGTCGTTTGAGAAGATGCCGGCCAGCAGCTGGCCGTGGCCTATGGACATCCAGGACATCACCGCGCCTACGGCGAGGGAGAGACCGATGCCGCAATACAGCGACCTGACCGCCCTGTCGTACTTCCCCGCGCCAGCATTCTGGGCAACGAAGGCGGACATGGACTGGGAGAAGGCCGAGGGCACCAGCATGATGAAGGCGCATACCTTTTCCGCGACGCCCACGCCCGCCGAGGGCACGACGCCCAGGGCATTGACGATGGCCTGTATGACGAGGAAGGATATGCTGACCAGCAGGTCGGACAGCGCGATGGGCAGCCCGAGGCGGAGGACCTGCGCCACCAGGGGTCTGTCGAAGCGGATGTGCTGCCTTTCCAGCCGGAAGGGCAGCTGTTTTTTTCGAACCAGCATAAGCGAGATCGCCACGCTGACCGCCTGGGCGGCGACGGTGGCGATGGCCGCGCCGGCGGCGCCCATTTGGCATACAGCCACCAGCAGCAGGTCGCCGGCGATGTTGATCGCGCAGGCGATGGCGACGGTGACCAGCGGCGTCACGGAATCGCCGATGCCCCGGAACACGCTGCCGATCAGGTTGTAGGCGATGATGACCAGCATGCCCGTGCCGCAGATGCGCACATAGGCGGCGGTCAGGTCGTGGGCCGGGGCCTGCATCAGCGTGGCCAGCAGTCCCGCGCCGGGCACCGTGACGAGCGTCAGCGCCAGCCCCATCGAACCGAACAGGGCGATGCACGCGCCGATGGTCGCGCCGCCCCGCTCCGCGTTGCCCTCGCCGATCTGCTGTCCCAGCAGTATCGTCGCGCCCATGGCCAGGCTGGCCACCAGGTTGGTCAGTGTCATCATGATGTGGGCCCCGGTGGCCACGGCGGAGACGTCCGCCTTGTCGGCGAACTGGCCCACCACCAGCAGGTCCACCGCGCCGTACATCGCCTGCAAAAACAGCGCGGCCAGCACGGGAATGGCAAAGCGAATCAGCGGCCCGGCGATGCCGCCGCGGGTGAAATCGTGGGGTGCGTTATTCATCGTTCAAACCTTCTGCCTGTTTTCAGTAGTCCCTGTATATTATGATACCATGCGCATCCTTGGGAAACCAGCGCATAAGCGAAGTATGTTTGAAAGGATGCGGTTAATCCGGTGGGGGAAAAACTGATTTATCGGGGTGTTGGCGACGGTCCCAAAAGCCTTCCAGTGGACTGTTTTCAGCGAGATGGGGCCGGTAGGCCCGCGGAAGGTGGGCCGGCCGCAAGGCCGGGTCGGATGAGGTCGGTCCCCCCGCGGTAACGATGGTTTACGAGCTTCCTTTTTGGAGAACGACCTCATCCGTCACGGCGCTTTGCGCCGCGCCACCTTCCCCTGAACCGCTCCCTTCGGTCGCTGGGGAAGGCTATTGGGGACCGCATTACCTCCCTGCCAAATCCGAATTATCCACATTTTCCCATTCATTCCTTGCCGCTACGCCTTCAGTATGATAGAATACGTACAGTGCGACGGCGTTCGTCGCGCAGATCGGAGGGATTACATGAACGCACCCATCGACATCACCGGCATCGAGCTGCGCACGGAGCGGCTGCTGCTGCGCCCCTGGCGGGAATCGGATTTGGAGGACTTCTACGCCTATGCCCGGGTGGACGGCGTGGGGCAGATGGCGGGGTGGACGCCCCATCGAAGCCTCGACGAATCCCGGGAGATACTGAAGTTATTCATTGCCGATAAGAAGACCTTCGCCCTGGAATACCGGGGCCGGGCGGTGGGATCGCTGGGCATTGAGTTTTATGACGAAACCCAATTTCCGGAGCTGGACGCCCTGCGCGGACGGGAGATCGGCTACGCCCTGAACCGGGATTGCTGGGGACAGGGCCTGATGCCCGAGGCGGTGCGCCGCGTCATCGGCTACCTGTTCGATGTGGTCAGGCTCGACTTCATACTTGTCGGCCACTTTGAATGGAACCGCCAGTCCGCCCGGGTGATCGAAAAGTGCGGCTTTGCCGAGGTCAAGACCATACCCTACAGGACCCGCATGGGCACGCTGGAGCGATCGGTGGAGGGGATACTGTACAATCCGGTCCCGGGGAATCGATCATAGAAACGGATTCTCTCTTGCGCAGAAGCCGGGATTGTGATATGCTTTATTCACGGAGAATGTCTGGAGGTGGGTTTGATGGCGATGCCGGAGAAGGTCGTCCAGCGCTGGAACGCTATGACACGTACCGAGCAGGAGCAGACCGTGGATTTTATTGATTTTCTGTTGCTGCGTCGCCGGCAGGATAATGTGCCGCGCAAAACGCATTTTCAGCTTGATGCGCTGGCAGGCGGACTGGAATTCATTGCGGATAATTTTGATGAAACGCCTGAAGAATTCGAGGAATACATGTGATGGTTCTCATTGATACCATGCCCTGATTTGGGCACTGTATGATTCAGCCAGACTTTCCACTCATTACCAGGGACGAAAACATTTGGAAGGGCTATGATGAAGTTGAAAAAATCTGGTAACAGTTGAAAGCATCCCTCCTGTCATCGGGGACGGTTCGAGACTGCTGAAAAAGTCTCCTTGTATTCCGGGTCTCAAAGACTATCAGTCGCCATGCACTCTTTCCTGTGGCGACTGATAGTCGCCGCTACGGCAGGTCGGCGCTTGTGTCTCACTTTATCAGCAGTCTCGGACGGTTTTCTTCGACACTTTTTGGAGGTTCTTATTGGCTCCTCATGCAAAGAGTGTCAAATGGAACCGTCACAACGGCATTGAGTTAAGTGTTTTGTGAGGATGACGAAAATGAACTATAAAGTAATTGACAGAGAGACATACTATCGCAAGGGCGTATTTCACCACTTTACGGAAGACTGTAAGTGCTCGACATCAATAACTTCGAGAGTGGACGTAACAGGGCTCGTCACATACTCCAAGAACACAGAGACGAAGTTTTACATCAATTTCCTGTATATTCTTTCGAAGGTTATGAATTCACGCGAAGACTACAGAATGGGATACCTTTGGCAGACAGGTGAGCTGATCTGTTATGACGTAATCAATCCTACGCAGTATGTTTTTCATGAAGATACGGAAACCTGTACGCCTGTGTATACAGAATACGATGAGGATTATGAAAAGTTCTATGCTGCTGCATTGCGTGATGTTGAAGCTGCAAAGAAAACAAGAGAATACGGTCTGGATATGAAGAACCATCCCAACTGGTTTGATGCGTCTTATATATCTTGGCTTTCCTATGATTCACTGCATCTTGAGCTTCCCGATGGGAACCTGTATTTTGCACCGATCATCAATTGGGGAAAATACAGAGAAGAAACCGGCCGACTTGTCATGCCTGTGACCGTTCGTCTGAATCATGCGATTGCTGATGGGTATCTGGTCGCAAACGTGTTTCGCTTACTGGAGAAGGAAATCAATTATTTTGTTGGGCTCTAATCTACAGCTTCCTGCTTATCGACATGTTCCAACGAACGTCCAATGAACAAAAACCGTCCCTATTGACACACAAAATTTGAGATGCGGAACATATGTTGGAAAGGAAGTCCCTCCCGCGCAGTCGTGTGGGAGGGACCTTCCTTTCGCTGTGCTCTTACGCCAGCACGACCTCGACCTGATGGGTCGCGGGGGCCTTGTCGGCGGGGATGACGTTGCCGTCGATGGCCTTGCCGTCCACGGTCAGGCTCAGCTTGCCCTTCTCGTCGCCGGCCTTGTTGACGACGTGGATGTTGTAGGTGCTGCCGCGGAACTTGCGCACCAGCTTCAGGTCGGTCAGTTCCTTGGGCAGGCAGGGATCCAGCTTCAGGCCGTCGTAATCCGGCTTGACGCCAAGGATCCCCTGGCTGATGGTGTAGAAGCTCCAGGCCGCGGTGCCGGTCAGCCAGCTGTTCTTGGCCTGGCCGAAGTGGGGCGCGTAGGGGCCGGCCACCATCTGGCTGTAAACGTAGGGCTCGGTATAGTGCAGCTCCTGGTCCTCGATCCAGGCGGGGCAGGTGCGGCGGTAGATGTCGAAGGCCTTGCCGCCGTGGCCCAGGGTCGCCTGCGCCAGCGCGATCCAGGGGTTGTTGTGGCAGAAGATGCCGCCGTTCTCCTTGTATCCCGGCGGGTAGGAGCTGATCTCGCCCAGCTCCAGGTGGTACCGGGTGTAGGGGGGCGTCAGTATCGCCACGCCATGCTCGGAGAGCAGGTGCTTCTCCACGCTGTCCATGGCCTTCTGGGCATAGCCCTCCTTCACGCCCACGCCGGACATGACCACGAAGCCCTGGGGCTCGATGTAGATCTTGCCCTCGTCGCACTCATGGCTGCCCACCTTGTTGCCGTAGGCGTCGTAGGCGCGCACGAACCATTCGCCGTCCCAGCCGGCGGTCAGCAGCGCCTTTTCCATGTCGGCATACCAGCCGGCCACCTGCTCGGCCTCGTCCGTCCAGCCGTACAGCCGGCACAGGATCTCGTAATCCGGGCACACGCCGGTGAACATGCCGCCGATGAACACCGATTCAGCCGCGCCGGACTCGTTGTTCTCGGTGGTCTGGAAGCTCTCGCCGGGGGTGCTGGAGAAGCAGTTCAGGTTCAGGCAGTCGTTCCAGTCGGCCCGTCCGATCAGCGGCAGGCCGTGGGGGCCGCGGTGCTCCAGCGTGTAGTGGATGCTGCGGCGCAGGTGCTCCATCAGGGGCTGGGCCAGCTTCTCGTCGTTGTCGAAGGGCACCGTTTCCTTCAGGATGGACACGTCGCCGGTCTCCTTGATGTAGGCGGCCACGCCGAAGATCAGCCACAGCGGGTCGTCGTTGAAGCCGGAGCCGATGTCGTTGTTGCCCCGCTTGGTCAGGGGCTGGTACTGGTGGTAGGCGCTGCCGTCCGGGAACTGGGTGGCCGCGATGTCCAGGATGCGCTCACGGGCCCGGGCGGGGATCAGGTGCACGAAGCCCAGCAGATCTTGGGTGGAATCGCGGAAGCCCATGCCGCGCCCGATGCCGGATTCGTAGTAGCTGGCGGAGCGGGACATGTTGAAGGTGACCATGCACTGGTACTGGTTCCACAGGCCCGCCATGCGGTCCACGCGGATGTCGCCGCTTTCCACCTGGAAGGAGGACAGCAGTTCGGTCCAGTAGGCCTTCAGCTCGGCGAAGGCAGCCTCGAACTGTTCGTCGGTCTTGTACTTGCCCAGGATCTCGTAGGCCGGGGCCTTGTTGATCACGTTGGGGGCGATGAACTTCTGATCCTGGGGGTTCTCGCAGTAGCCCAGCACGAAGATGAAGCTGGCGGTCTCGCCCGGCTTGAGGGCGCGCTTGAGCCAATGGCTGGCGATGGGGGCAAAGCCGCTGGCCACGCTGTTTTTGCTCTGGTTGGCGAAGGGCACCTGGGCCTCGCCGAAGCCGTTGTAGTAGCCGATGAAGGACGCGCGGTCGGTGTCGAAGCCTTCGATGTCGGCGTTCACCGCGTACACGGCGAAGTGATTGCGGCGCTCGCGATACTCGGTCTTGTGGTAGATGGCGCTGCCCTCGATCTCCACCTCGCCGGTGGAGAAGTTGCGCTGGAAGTTGGTGGAATCGTCCTGGGCGTTCCACAGGCAGAACTCCACGAAGCTGAACAGGGATACATTCTTCTCGGCGGCGGATTCGTTGGTCAGCGTCACACGGGTCACCAGGGCGTTCACGCCCCGGGGCACGAAGGAAAGCTGCTCGGCCTTCAGGCCGTTCTTTGCGCCGGTGATGCGGGTGTAGCCCAGGCCGTGGCGGCACTCGTAGCTGTCCAGCTTGGCCTTCACGGGCATCCAGCCGGGGGTCCACACGCTGCCGCCGTCATTGATGTAGAAATACTGTCCGCCGGCGTCGGTGGGCACGTTGTTGTAGCGATAGCGGGTCAGGCGCAGCATCCGCGCGTCCTTGTAGAAGCTGTAGCCGCCGCTGGTGTTGCTCATCAGGGTGAAGAATTCCTCGCTGCCCAGATAGTTGATCCAGGGGGAGGGGGTGTCGGGGCGGGTGATGACGTATTCCCGCGCCAGGTCGTCGAAATGGCCGTATTGCATACCGATGTGCCTCCTTGCTCCTTGTGATTCTAAAACGATTTCGATTATGAGTATAACACACCTATAGTATTATTCTAACTGTAGACGACTGAAAAATCAAGGGGGTATCCTATGATTCCCGAAAAAAATTTCATGGCTGCCGAAATGCATTTCGGCAGCCATGAAACAAACGCAATCAGGTTGTGCCTTCGGGGATCGGCAGTATAACGTTTTTATACAGCCGCCGGAACAGTATCAGCGTCGTGATCAGCGAGGCGATCTCGGCGATGGGGAAGGCGAACCAGACCAGGTGGTCGTTGCCGGTCTGCAAGCCGATGCGGGCCAGTATCCAGGCCGCGGGCAGCAGCACCACCAGCTGGCGGATGAAGGACACGATCATCGAATAGGTGCCGTAGCCCAGCGCCTGGAAGACCGAGCCCATGGCGATGCAGACGCCGGCGAACAGGAAGGTTGAGCCGATGATGCGCAGCGCGGGGATGCCCACCCGAAGCATCTCGTCGGAGGCGTTGAAGATCTTCAAAAGCGGCCCGGGGATGATCATGAAGGCCAGCAGGCCCAGCAGTATGTAGCTGGCCGCGTAGATCACCGCCAGCCGGATCGCCTCCATCATGCGGCGGCGGTTGCGCGCGCCGTAGTTGTAGGCCACGATGGGGATGATGCCGTTGTTCAGGCCGAATACCGGCATGAACACGAAGCTGTTCAGCTTGAAGTACACGCCGAACACCGTGGCGGACAGCTCCGCGGCCCTGGTATAGGTGATCAGTATGATGTTGAACAGGAAGGTCATCACCGAGCCGATGGCGATCATCAGTATGGAGGGTACGCCGATGGCGTAGATGCGCCGGATCATGTTCAGATTCGGCCTGAAGCGGCGCATGCTCAAACGGATGTCCGTGTTCTTGAAGTGGTTCAGGGTCACCGCCAGGCCGAAGGCGACGATCTGGCCGATCACCGTGGCGATGGCCGCGCCCCTGGCGCCCTGCTTGAGCCCCAGTATGAATATGGGGTCCAGTATGATGTTGATGATCGCGCCGGTGCCCTGGGTGAACATGGTGTAGATGGTGCGGCCGGTGGACTGCATCAGCCGCTCGAACATGATCTGGCCAAACACGCCGAAGCTGAAGCAGCAGATGACGGTCAGGTAGTCCACGCCGTAATTCACGATGGTCTCCACGTCGGTCTGGGCGCGGAAGAAGGCCCGCACGCCGAACAGGCCGAAGATCAGGAACAGCGCGTAGCCCACCATCGCCAGGAACACGCCGTTTTCGGCGATGCGGTTCGCCAGCTCCGGCTTCTTCTCGCCCAGTGCCCGGGAAAGCAGCGCGTTGACGCCCACCGCCGTGCCCGTGGCCACGCCGATCATCAGGTTTTGCGCCGGGAAAGCCAGCGACACCGCCGTCAGCGCGTCCTGGGCGTAGCGGGCCACGAAGTAGCTGTCCACCACGTTGTACAACGCCTGCACCAGCATGGACAGTATCATCGGCAGCGACATGTTCAGTATCAGCTTGGGAATGGGCATCACGCCCATCTTGTTCTCAGCGGGGGCCGCCTTCTGCATGGGTGATTTCTCCTTGACGTATAATACAAAACCATTGTAGAAGCAGGGTATATATATGTCAAGGGATATATTGATAAATTCTGAGGGAGTCGGTGCGGCCACGATTTCTCAGTTGAACTTGTATATCTTACGGATCCACTTGTAAAAGAACAGGTCGATGTCTCGCCCCACCTTGCCGGGCAACAGGAACACCACGTTGGAGCTGCGGTAGCGCATGCGCCGGAAGGTGGCGGGGTGGTTTTCCTTCAGCCAGTGCCACAGCTCGACGCGCTTTTGCTGGTTCTCCTCCCTGCCGGACATCATCAGGTAGATGTTGCAGATCATCAGCATGATGGACAGGTAGTGGTACATGTACTGCGCCAGCTTCTTGTTGTGCTGCTCCAGCAGCTCCAGGTCGTGGGCGTCGGCCATGATCTTGGTCACGAGGATCTGCTGGTCGATGCGCCGGATCATGTTGTCCTCGGTCACCGACTGGTCTGCCCGCCCGATGAAATAGCGGTACATGTCCTCGTCCAGGTAGTACATGCGCTTGACGCTGGGCAGGGGCTGGTAGACGAACACGTTGTCCACGTAGAAGGTGTGCTTGGGCAGCGACAGCTTCGAGCGGCGCAGCACGTCGGTTCGGTAGGTGGCGGCGTGCATGATCATGAACTGGGTGGTGGCGAAGCGGCCGATCTCATCCCAGGTGAACACCTTGCCCATAGGCAGTACGTTGCGATAGCGCACCACCCGGTGGGTGTTGTCCTCGGCGTGCTCGTAGACGTAGTTGGTGAGGATCAGGTCGATGGGCTCCTCTGAACCGGCGCTTTCCCGGATCAGCGCCATCAGCTTTTCAAGCGCTGCGGTGTCCAGCCAGTCGTCGGAATCCACCACCTTGAAATACATGCCGGTGGCGTGGATCATGCCCTGATTGACGCCCTCGCCGTGGCCGCCGTTTTCCTGGTGGATCACCCGAACGATGTCCGGGTATTGGGCGGCGTAGCGGTCGGCGATGGCGCCGGTGTCGTCGGTGCTGCCGTCGTCCACCAGTATGATCTCCGCGTCGCTCCCCGCGGTCAGCAGGGTGTCGATGCAGTGATCCATGTAGGCGGCGGAATTATAGCAGGGCACCGTGAAGGTTATCAGCTTCAACGGAGTATCACCCCTCTGTTTTTTCATTGACAAAGTATATTAAGCCCATTATAACATGCCGGGCACGCATTGAAAAGCATGGGATTGTCAAGAATAGGGAAAACAGCCCTTTACTCTTAACATGAAACCGTTATAATAGTGGAAAACCAGGCCAATAACCGGCTCGAAAGAGGGAACGACCATGGCATATACGCTGATCAAGGATCTCTATACCCACCAGCCTGCCGCCGACATCGAACACCTGAAGGTCAGCGGCTGGGTGCGCACGATACGCGAATCGAAGGCCTTTGCCTTCGTGGAGCTGAACGACGGCACTTACTTCAAAAACCTCCAGATCATTCTGGAGGCGGATAAGCTGCCAGAGTACGCCAGCCTCGTCAGGGCCATCACCACCGGCGCGGCCATCGAGGCCGAGGGCAGGCTCGTGCTGACGCCCGATATGAAGCAGCCCTTTGAGCTGAAGGCGGCCTCCGTGACGCTGGTGGGGGAAAGCCCCTCCGACTATCCGCTGCAGAAGAAGCGCCACACCCTGGAATACCTGCGCACGATCCAGCACCTGCGGCCCCGGGCCAACCTGTTCCAGTGCGCCTTCCGGGTGCGCAGCGTGGCGGCCCAGGCCATCCACCGCTTCTTCCACGACAAGGGCTATCTGTACGTACACACCCCGCTGATCACCGGCAGCGACTGCGAGGGCGCGGGCGAGATGTTCCGCGTCTCCACGCTGGACCCGGACGCCCTGCCCCTCACCGAGGACGGCAAGACCGACTTCAGCAAGGATTTCTTCGGCAAGCCGGTGTCGCTGACCGTTTCCGGCCAGCTGAACGCCGAGATCTTCGCCATGGCCTTCCGCAACGTCTACACCTTCGGCCCCACCTTCCGCGCCGAGGAATCCTACACGCCCCGCCACGCCGCGGAGTTCTGGATGATCGAGCCGGAGATCGCCTTTGCTGACCTGGCCGTGGACATGGACCTGCAGGAGGAGATGGTGAAATACATCATCGCCGCCGTGCTGGAGGAGTGCCCGGAGGAGATGGCCTTCCTGAACCAGTTCGTGGACAAGGGCCTGATCGACCGGCTGAAGTTCGTGCGGGATTCCGAGTTCGTGCGCTGCAGCTACACCGACGCCATCGACATCCTGAAGCATTCCGGCGAGAAGTTCGAATATCCCGTGGCCTGGGGCGAGGACCTGCAGACCGAGCACGAGCGCTACCTGACCGAGAAGCACTTCGGCAAGCCGGTGTTCGTCACCGACTGGCCCAAGGAGATCAAGGCCTTCTACATGCGCATGAACGACGACGGCAAGACCGTGGCGGCGGCGGACCTGCTGGTGCCCGCCGTGGGCGAGCTTTGCGGCGGCAGCCAGCGCGAGGAGCGCTATGACGTGCTGAAGGCGCGCATCGAGGAACTGGGCATGAACCCGGAGGACTACTGGTGGTACCTGGAGCTGCGCAAGTACGGCACCGCGAAGCACGCCGGCTTCGGCATGGGCTTCGAGCGCATGATCATGTACCTGACCGGCATCGCCAACATCCGCGACGTGCTGCCCTTCCCCAGGACAACCGGCAACGCGGATTTCTGACAAGCTTATTCAACATACGCACGGCCCCGCAGCGGCGGCGCCAGCGCCGCCACCGTGGCGGCCTGGAGGCCGCCGCTGCATTGTATGCGCTCACGATGGCGGCAAATCCCGCCAAAAGCAATTCCTGTGTGGAAAACAATACAAATCCGCTTATTTTGGGTATTGACGCGGGGATGGTTTCTTGTTAATATATAGTTGTCAAGGTTATGCAGCAGTTAAAAAAGACTAACATAATTCCAAGGAGGAGATACCTATGAACAACATCCCGCAGGTCAAGATGGGCATCCTCGCGGTCAGCCGCGACTGCTTCCCGATCACCCTCTCCGAAAAGCGCCGCAAGGCCATCGTTGCGAAGCTGAAGGAAAAGAATTTTGACATCTACGAGTGTCAGACCATCATCGAGGGCGGCATCGACGCCAACGTGATGGAGGCCTATGAGGAGATCAAGAAGTCCGGCATCAACGCCCTGGTCGTGTTCCTGGGCAACTTCGGCCCCGAGGGCCCCGAGACCGCCATCGCCAAGCTGTTCGACGGCCCGGTGATGTACATCGCCGCCGCCGAGGAGAACGTGGGCGTGCTGTCCAGCGACCGCGGCGACGCCTATTGCGGCATGCTGAACGCTTCCTACAACCTGAAGCTCAGCGGCATCAAGGCCTATATCCCCGAGTATCCCGTGGGCGACGCCGAGTATTGCGCGGGCGAGATCATCGACTTCCTGCCCATCGCCCGCACGATCCTGGGCCTCAAGGACCTGAAGATCATCACCTTCGGCCCCCGTCCCTTCGACTTCCTGGCCTGCAACGCGCCCATCGCGCCGCTGTTCAAGCTGGGCGTCAACGTCCAGGAGAACTCCGAGCTGGACCAAGGCCTACAAGGAGCACGCCAACGATCCCCGCATCCCCGCCAAGATCAAGGAGATGGAGGACGAGCTGGGCGAGGGCAACCGTTATCCGGGCATCCTGCCCAAGCTGGCCCAGTATGAGCTGACCCTGCTGGATTGGATCGAGGCCAACAAGGGCGCTTCCAAGTATGTGGTCATGGCCAACAAGTGCTGGCCGGCGTTCCAGACCGAGTTCGGCTTCGTGCCCTGCTACGTGAACAGCCGCCTGACCGGCATGGGCATCTGCACCGCCTGCGAGGTGGACATCTACGGCGCGCTGTCTGAGTACATCGGCACCTGCGTCACCGGCGAGGCCGTCACCCTGCTGGACATCAACAACAGCGTGCCCGCCGATATGTACAAGGAAAGCATCGAGGGCAAGTTCAACTATCGCCACAACGAGACCTTCATGGGCTTCCACTGCGGCAACACCCCGATGTGCAGGCTCAGCTGCGGCACCATGAAGTACCAGTTGATCATGAACCGCGGCCTTGAGGGCGGCGGAGAGCCCGACATCACCCGCGGCACCCTCGAGGGCGACATCGCTCCCGGCGACATCACCTTCTATCGCCTCCAGGGCAACAAGGACAGCCAGCTGCAGGCCTACATCGCCCAGGGCGAGGTGCTGCCCGTGGCCACCCAGTCCTTCGGCGGCATCGGCGTGTTCGCGATTCCCGAGATGAACCGCTTCTATCGCCATGTGCTGATCGAGGACGGCTATCCCCATCACGGCGCCGTGGCCTTCGGCCACGCCGGCAAGGCCATCTTCGAGGTGCTCAAGTACCTGGGCATCGAGAAGATCAGCTTCAACCAGCCCAAGGGCGTCTACTACAAGAGCGAAAATCCCTTCGCCTGATTTGAGCCTTGACCGTCGCCGCGGACGCTTTCCGTCCGCGGCGTTGTTTGCAACATTCGGGGACAACACATGCAACACACGGGGACGGTTCTTTGTGTTGAAGAACCGTCCCCGTGTGTTCTCTATCGATTGTTTTTCAACCGGGCATTAATGTCGGACGCGCTGTACAATACCCTTAAAACAGTGACTGTACTCGTTATATCGTCAACGACAAAGATTATCGAATAATTGTCGATCAGCCTTTGCCGCATACCCATATTCCGCTCTGGCTGGGAATCAAAGAGCCGACAGCGCTTGGGTGTATACGATAGGCTTTCAATGGCGTCAGCAATGCGGCTATACTGCCCCATAGCCGTATCAGGAACCAGGAGATCGAGGGCGATGTAATTATAAATTATATATGCGCTCCATATCTTCCAGAGCTTTGCCGGTGATTTTCATGTTGTATTGATTCATAAATGCTGGCTCCTGAATCTCTCAAATGCGGCAGAGGCGTCCTGTACATTGCCTTTCAACATATCCTCATATCCCGCCTGTAATTCGGCACGCAGTTGATCGTTGGTCATGGTGTCGGCGTTGATGGGCGCAGGGGCCTTGGGAAGCGCAACGGAGAAGGGAATACCGCCGGTCAGGGAAATCTGTCGGAGGTACATATCAATCGCCGTAGCCATAGGGATTCCCAATTGCTTGAGCACATCCTCCGCCTGCTTTTTCACGGAAGGATTCACGCGAAGATTCATAGTTACGGATTTCTCCATGAGATCATCTCCTTTTGACTGATTGTAACGCAAATGTCGTTACTTGTCAATGCTTAGCTGTAGAACACACGGCTATCGAATGTCTCAAATCATAAATTACTTTGCATTATTCCTGCTATATGTGGTGACTACCGATTAGCCGCTTCATGAAACGTCTGAAAATCTCTACGATGATCCTTTAACCAGCTTCTTTTTAGCATACATCATTTCTTTGCTTTTTCGAAACACGATAAAATATATACAATTTGGAACTATAGCGCAGAGTATCAAGCGAACAAGGCATATGACAATCATATTGTTGAATTTCGGCGCATTTGTATTCGTCAACACAAGTCAACACATGTCAACACTTGTCAACGGATACCGGCAAAATGCCGCATTTGAACGAGGCAGGGCATGAAAAGGGGCTGAAAACAGGGTAATAGTGCTTGCTGGCAAAGTGAATGGAAAGAACACATTTGCAGTATAAGAAATGAATTATGCAGAAATGAACCAAATTCACGGTGAATAAGTTTATTTCCGCATAATCTATCACGCCAATATGCAAAAAGCTGCACGCAAGCTTTGTATCAAAACTTACGTGCAGAGCTGGCTTTAGTGGGTGATAATGATACAATGGACGATTATGGGATGGATGCAACCGGCGGATTCATTTTGAAGTTTGGGTAAGGTGGCATCTCGCAGTTGTAATTGGGCCATTCCGTCATGATTGCTCTGCACGGTAACTTTATATAAAGTACTCCCCACGTCAGGACAATCGATATTTACACTCTTGGAGTGGGTCTGGGTGAATCATTTGATATGTATAAAAGAATAAGCGCCCCCTCCAAAGAAGAGACGCTGTAAGCTTACTTATGATTCCTTGCTGCGGATGTTCTCGATATTCTCCATGCTGCCTCCGCCCACGTCATCGGGATCACGGAACTCTCCTTTGTCCACCAGTCGCAGGAATGCGTCCACCACGTCCGGCGCCAGCTGACTTCCAGAGACCTCCTTGATGATGGAAACCACCTTATCAAAGTTCATGCGGTTGCGGTAGGGACGGTTGGAATACATCGCGTCGAAGCAGTCCGCAACGGCGATGATCTGCGCCACTCGTGGGATCTCGTCGCCCTTCAAATGGTTGGGATAGCCCCTGCCGTCGGGACGTTCGTGGTGGGCCTGGGCCCCGATGGCCAGCTCCGGCATGATGGTGATTTCCTTCAGCGCATCGTATCCCTGCGTAGTGTGCGACTTGATGATCTCGAATTCCTCATCCGTCAGTTTGCCGGGCTTGTTCAACACCTCTTGAGGCACGCCCACCTTGCCGACATCGTGCAGCAGCGCGATGCGGTAGTATTTTTCCACCGTCTCCTCGTCGCAGCCCAGTTCCCTTGCCAGCATGGCGGTATACTTCGCCACGCGGGAGGAATGACCGTTGGTATAGCGGTCCTTCATATCGATGACCTTTGCGAACGCCTCGGTGATGCCGCTGACGAAGGCCATGGTTTCCTTGTGCTTCTTTTCCAGCTTTTGCGTCTTCCGGCGGACATAAAGCCCAACGATCACGACCAACAGCAGCAGCGCGGCCAGTCCCGCGACGACATAGAACCAGACTTCCTCATAAAAAGCCTTTTCCTTTGTGATCTGAACGGTAACGACCTTGTTGCCGCGGCCCATATTGTCCCTGAGCTGCATCACATAGTGATAAGTGCCGCCCCGAAGATTGGTGTAGTCGATGGGCACCATATTGCTGCGTCTGACGGTCGTGCTGCCTCGTTCAAAGCCTTGAAGCTGAAGGCTCACCTGAGGATCGCTCAGGGAATAGTTGAACACGAAGCTGGGAACCGTCAGCTTCTGCGTGCCGGACGAGATGGTAAACGCGCCGTTTTCATCCGGGTAAATGCGCGCCCCGTCCGCCTCCACATAGGGCACCACCGCTTTGAGTTCATTGACATCCTCAAACGGCTGGTCGATGTTGACCTTGCACACGCCGGTGCTGCCCGCGATATACAAATCACCTTCCGCGGTCAGCTCACTGTAGGAATTCGCGGTGGCGATACAGGGCAGGCCGTTGGCAAGGCTGTAATAGACAGGGCTGATTTCGCCGTTGGCCAGCAGCTCTTCTGTCGGAACCACATAGATGCCGTTGCTTGAGAGCACCCACATATCACCCTGGCTGTTTTCGTAAAGATCGAAGTTATTTGTGTAGGGGAACTTTTGAATCGTCGTGATGTGATGATCCGGCGTCATGTAAGCAATGGCGCTGCTGCAAACGATCCAGACGACGTTATGTTTTTTGTCCTTCTTGACGCGCATCACCACATCCGAAGGCAGGCCGTCCTCCACGTTGATATTTTTGACGCCCGAATCATCAATGATGTAGATGCCCCCGCCGTTGCTGCCCAGCACGATTTCTCCGTTCAGCCCTTCCGTGACGGTGAGGCTTTCTGTGTTTGAGATACCATCCTGTTCGCCATAAGAGCCGATCATGCGGTCTCCTTCAATGATGTTCACGCCGCCGGCCAGCGCCACAAGGATTTTGCCATCCTCTTTTTCGGCAACAGCTCGCAGACTGGCAAAATGGCCGTTTTCCTGAGGAAATACGACTACCTCGCCATGATCGTAGCACACCAGCCCCAGCTTTCGCCAGATGGAGATCCAAGCCCGGTCGTGACTGTCGCGAATGATCGAACGAATGCGGCAGCCGTCAAGCAGCTCGATCAGATCATCAGCGCCCAGGTCTTCGCCGTTCACCGTGATCGCTTTTGTCAACGGGAGGCTGGATACCGGGCCATTGTCGTCCAACACCGTCAGTCCCGTATCCGAACCGATCAGGAGCTTATCCTCGATCATACAGGTGGTGTTGACCACATTCGTCGGCAAATCAAAGCGCTGGAACAAATCGGAAAACTGGTTCGGAACGATCTTCATCACTCCCTGGCGGGTAGAAGTGAACCAGAGATTGCCCAGGTAGTCCATCATCACACCGCCCACGCTGTTGTTCATGGGCAGGTTCTCCAGCAGGTGGAATTCATCGTTTTCCACATAACCGATGCCGTTGGAGGCGCAGATCCACAGCTTGCCGTCGATGCTCGAGATCATCTGCACCGTGGACAGCGGCTGGATATCGATCTCCACAATGCCTGTCAGCGCGTCTCCCATCCGGGCGCGGCAGAAAGGATAATTCACGGTCTGCATATAGACCATCCCAGGTTCATACATGTCCGGATAGAACGCGCCGACAGCGCCGGTGACCGTGTTTTCACCGGCGGGGATATAGCTCTGCAGCCTGCCGTCCTTAAGCGTCATGATATCGCCCAGATTTGTGAGCCCGTAGATCAGCCCATCGGTTCCCATTGTAATGTAACGCATGTTCGCCTCGGCGATCAGATCGTCCTCCAGCATGGCCAGGTTGTAATCCGCGTCAATGGTGGCGATGCCGCAGGTGGTGGCGATGTAGATCGTACCGTTCTCATCCTCGGTAATGGCCCGGGTATGAGCGGATTTCATGCCATCCATCTTTCCCCAAAACCGAAACTCTCCCTTATCCATGACCGCGACGCCGTTGTCATTGGTACCCATCCAAAGCCGATCCCGGCTGTCCACATGCAGGCATTTGATGCTGGAAATACCCCCCGTGGAGTCCAATCGCTCAAAGGTATTGCCGTCATACCGGATCAGGCCGGCATAGCTGCCGATCCAGATAAAACCCTCGCTGGTCTCGGCAATGGCGTTCGCTTCGGAGGTTGGAAGGCCGTTGCTGTTGTCGTACAGCACCGCGGAGTAGCCTTCGGTTTGTCCTTCGAGATCGACCGAAATGTGAACCTCGTCCGATTTCGACGTCTCCGTGGTTGACTCAGCCAAAGCATAGCTTCCATACTGGATGACGAACAAAAGCGCCATCATCATGCAAAGACAAAGCCGGAGCGATTGCGCCCATTTTGAAGTTTTTTTCCTGAAAACCCTGAGATTCACAATTCAGCCCTCCCACAAAGCATTTCCGTCGGCAGATGTTCTCTGTTCGATCTTCCCGCAATCAGTCGCGATTGAAAGCGCTGGAATTGGAAAGGTCTTTGCTGACGGTGATGTCCACCTGCTTGCCGCGAATGGCGATCTTTACGTCATCAGCCATGTGGCGCAGCAGCTTTCGCTCCAGGCCGTCCCATTCCGGATCTGTAACGACATAGTCGGGCATATCATTGATCAACTCCGACGGAACCGCCTCCTCTGTATAAACCGCCTCGCTGCCCGCCAGCGACTGTTCGATACTGTCGCGCAGCTTACCGAAGATGCCCTTTGCCGCTTCGTTCTTCTGGCTTGTGGAGGAATGGATCAGGTGGTAGCGCATTTCCTTGCTCAGCACGGCTTCGGTGGTCAGGCGAAGGTCGATCCGCTGGTCTTCTGCTTCAATCCAGAAGCGCGCCTGGGTATCGCCGATCACGCTCCTGGCCAGGCCCAGTACCTCCTCCATCATGAGCGTCTGCATCTGGGCGTCCTTCACGCTCAGTCCCAAGTTGGCGGCGAGCTTGTTCGTCTCATCTAGAGCTCTCTCGAAGCTGCTGGGCTGACTGTCAATAATGATGATATCCGTCTTCATATTGCTTCCTTCCTCCATTTCTATATTGGTTCATTCAATGGGCAAGCCTGATATTCGTAAGCGCAATCTGATCGCCGGTGAGGGCGACGTAGAGTTCATCGACCTCGTCCTTGACCGTCGTCACGCTGGAAAGAGAAATGCCCATGTTTTCGGTAGTCATGGCGACGGTATTGCCCTCCCGTTGGATGCTGACCCGGCAGTCCAGTCCCTCGCGGTTCTTCTCTTTCCAGTTATTCCAGCCTCCAAAAGCGCCTGTTCGATTGATTTCAACCTTGTTTTCAACATGGGAATCAGATTCCCAGTTCTCCCCGTCCAGGCGCAGAAGCAGGAACTCCCGATACCCTTCTCCGCCAACCCTTCCATCCTTTGAAGTAAAGATCGTGACGAAGGGGCAGTGCCATATGAGGCGGGCCGTGGGCAGGCTCTGCGTGTGGAAAGCGATCTCCATTCTGTCGTTGATGGGAACACCCTGCGTTGCCTGGGTGCGCCAGCCATCGACCTGCAAATTGGGAATGTCACCCTGCGGACAGCCCTTGATATAACTGATTTCCTCGGCAATGCGCGGAATATAATCCTCCGGAACGACGCCGGCATCCTCATCCACATGGATGCTGCTGATCGTGCAATGCTCGCCGGTGAGGGACAGATAGGCGAACCGCGTGCTGTCCGGGAACGCGACGATGCTCTGTACGGTCTGCTTGCCGTCTGATATGCGAATCATGGCGTGGTCCCTGTGTCGGACAGCCTCGATTTCGTATGCGCTATAATGCGCGGTTGATTTCTTCCCGGCCGCGCCGGTATTCCCTTCGCCGTCCAACACCTTTGTCTCGATCTTGCGCGCCGCTTTGCACAGCGTTCGCCCGTCAAACCGAATCTGGCCGTATTCCATATAGAGTAGTTCTTTATTCTGAGATGGATCCTCATGAACCCTGCCATCCAGCGCGTCGAACAGTATTAGCGCAGGGGGGCTCCCTGCTTCGTCAAAGCCCTCGTCCGCCCTGCTGTACAGGCGAATTTTGGTGACCGCATCGGTAATCTGGAAGCCCACCGAACACTCGTGATAGACGCTTTCGCAATGCAGACGGGTAATGAACGCTTCGTCCGTGTCCTCCATGTGCTCCTTCATTCGGTATTCCACGTCCCGGTCGAGCAGGCTCAGCATGACCTTGGCGTATTCGGCATCGAATTGGGTGCCCATGCCCTTGACCAGCTCCTCACGCACGATCTGCTGGGGCAAGGGATCGCGATAGCTGCGTTTGGAGGTCATGGCGTCGTAGGAATCCGCCACAGCGATGATCCGTGCGAGGTCTGGGATGTCTTCGCCCTTAAGCCCCTCCGGATAGCCCCGGCCGTCGTATCGCTCGTGGTGGTAGTGCGCCCCGATGCTCAGATAGGGCGACTGCTGGATGCTGGAGAGAATTTGGTTCCCGAACACGGGATGCCGCTTGATCCAGGCGAATTCCTCGTCGGTCAGCTTGCTGTCCTTGTTGATGATGGCGTCCGGCACGCCGATCTTGCCCACATCGTGCAGCAGCGCCGCGAAGTAGACCTTCTCGCATTCCTCCTCGCTCTTCCCGGACTCCCGAGCGATTTGAGTGGAGTACATGGCCACGCGGGACGAATGGCCGTGCGTGTATTTATCCTTGGCGTCGATGGCAGCCGCAAGGGCCTCCGCCGTCTGCTCGAAAAGGGCGTGCTCCTTCTTCTGCGCTTCTTTGTACGACTCGATTTCCACATTACGGGCGTGTTCCACCTCCCGCGTCATGTCCTTGAGCGCAAAGACATACAGCAGCGCCGTCATGGCGACAATGGTCATGTTGTTCAGCGAGATGCCGTACATAAAGACCTGGAAGACGGACGCGACGACAGAACCCGCCGTAAAAACCAACAGCGAGAGCCGCATGCTGTGGCTCAGGTTCCTGTAGTACTGCAATATAACCGACATTTGCAGCAGCAGGATCGAGAGCGGGATGATATAGCAGACGATGAAACCCGGCGCTCTCTGGTAGCGGTTCATCTCGTCGAAGGTATAGTAAAACCCCGTGAACTGGGAGATGACGACCAGCGCCATGCCTAACAGCGCGAGATGTTTTACGACCTTTAATCGGCGGGGCGCTGTTTCGAGCTTGCCCTCGTGGGTATACAGGTCGATCAGGTATAGATTGAAGCTGTAGATGACGGCCAGCATTAGGAAGAAAACCAGAAAATTGCTGATGCGCACCATCCACCAGCCCAGCGTGCTCGCGTCTCCCCGGTAGATATAAGCCCTCCTGTCGGCAATCAGCAGGAACATGGCGCTGAGCTCCATCTGCATCAAAATGATCTTTCTCTTTTGTGACATCGTGTTCGTCAGATAGACAAACACCGTTATGATGGCGCAGATGCCGATGAGTATCAGCATGATGTCCGCTTGGTACTGCTTCAGTATCTCCACGCTCATTGGCTCCTCTCTGCTTTCAAGCCGTGCCCTCGATCATGCATGCCCTGTATTATACCGATTATGTTTCAGGTCCCGACAAAAACCCACAATAATCTATAATACATGATAATGTCCCATCCGGCCAAAAACATGACAGAAACCCCCTGAATCCCTCCGATCAGGGGCGAAAAAGAGGCGATTTGCCCGCCTCTCAAAAATTTAACGCCAATTTTTCCCCCGATACCGTCTATGGTCCGATCGGAAAGCGGAAGCAATTCCGGTTGAAGCTGGTGGCGATCATGTGCTTCTTGCCTGTCTGCCGCACCATCAGCGATGCCACCACAAAGCCGCGCATGCTGCCTGGAAAGGCATCCTCGTCCGTCATGTCGAACACCTCACCGCTGTCCCAGATGGAGAGAACGACATCGCCCGGTTCGACGCGAACGCAGCACTCCGCCTCCACCTTCTCGTCCTTGTTCTGATCCCGAATCAGCAGCAGGTATTCCTCGCAGGCGAGTTCGACGCGGAGGGCTGTTTTCTTCGCCATGCCGTGCGCCGACAGGAAGCCGTCCACCCGCCCGACAAAGGCCATGACGTCCGCCTCGTCCAGCGCGACTTCCTCATCAAGTATCGGGCAGCCGTTGTCCTTGAGATAATACGGGAACGATTCCCTGCCAAAGCGGGTATAGAGCACGACACCGAGGATCAGCAGCGCGAGGTAGGCGGAGGCCGCGAAGCCGATGAAGATGCCGTCCATGCCGAACAGAAGGATCATCGGAACGACCAGCACCAGCGGACAGACCAGCTGAGCCAACAGCGTTTCAAGCATGGCGATCTTCGGCTTGCCGGTGTTCAGATAGAAGGAATTGACCAGCGCCATTTCGGAGAGCGTCGGGCAGGCAATTGCGAATATCCGTAAGCCGCGGGCGCAAACGGCCAGCAGATACGGCTCTTCGATATCAAAGGCCAGGGGAATCCAGTCGGCGGCTACGAGCAGCACAACGCCGAACAGGACGCCGAATATCTGGTTGACCCTGCGGGAATGCTTTGTCAGGCGCAGTACCGCCCGGTTGTTTTGATCGCCCATGTAGATGGGCAGTATGGCCCGCATGGCCTCCCCGGTGGATTCAAACACGCTGGTGATCTCGATGACCGCGTACAATACCGTCAGCACCGGTAGCCAGGTTTCCCCGAAGCGGAGGATGACCAGCTTGGTGATGACAAAAAACAGCGCCGGAAGCACGAAGAACATGGCGGAATCGTTCCATCCGAAGAGCAGCATCGACCGCAGGTCCTTCCAGGAGAAATAGCGCCTGGGCCGCAGGGAGCTTCGCTGGCTGAAGAAGTGCAGCATCAGGATCGCAAGGGCGACGACCGCGCTGATCAGCGTGCCCATGCCGATGCCCGCGATGCCGTAGCGCCTGCCCAGCCAAATGGACAGCGCGATGTTCAAAAGTGGCCGGGCGATGTTTGACGCCATGCTCAGGAATTCGTCGCCGTCCGTGGTAATCAGCAGGTTCAGCACCTCGTAGACCGGCGACAGCATAAGCTCGAATCTCAGGAAGGACATGTAGATCATCACGTATTCCCGCACCCGCCCATGAACGCCGATGGCGTCCAGGTAGAGCGGAAGAAGAAGCGTGATGACGGCAAACGTCATTACGCCCACCAGGGAAGACAGCGACAGCCCCATGCCGAATATCTGCTCCGAGGCTTTTTTCCGGTATTCGCCGGTGCGCTTTGCGTAGAGCATACTGGTGCCGACGGAAAAGAGGTTTTCGGTAAAGATGGTGAAGCCGAGAACCGGCGCGACGACGTTCATCGCCGAAAGGCCCGCCATGCCGACGATGTGGCCAGTCACCGCCGAATCGATCAGCTCAATCACGATGCCGACGATCATCTCGATGGCGGAGGCCATGAGAATACGATCAAACTTCCGTATGCCAAGCGTCCGATTATTCACGCTTCCGTCGCCTCCGTTTGCTTCCGTGGGAAGGAAAGATCCATCCAATCCTTTGGGAAACGGCGATTGTGAACGGTGACGAGGATGAAATTCACCAGCAGCGTGGTCGCCTCTGTGAGCGGATAGGCAATCCACAGACCCACGGGTCCCATCAGGAGCCCAAGGGAAATACCGTAGAGCAGCGCGAAGCCCAGCACTTCGAGAAAGTAGTTCAAATGCGCGTGCTTCAGCATCTCCTTGACCTCATAGACGCTGGTGAACACGTTGTTGGCCACATAGAAGGGCAGGCCGACGCAGGTGCAGGTCAGGTAGTACTTGGCGTGCCAGATGATCTGCTCGGTATGCTCGCCGTTGTCGCCCATGAACAGCTCCACCATCGCCGGATACAGGAAAGCGAGCCCGACCCCTGCGGCGATGGCGATCCCGACGCACGCCAGCCAGGAATACTTGATTTCCCTGCGGATCCGCTCCGCGTCTTTGCTGCCCACCGCCAGGCCGATCCGGTTGACCAGCAGGATGCACATGCCGACCACAAGGTTCTCCGCGATGCCGCCGATGTCCTCCTTGAGTTCAAACACCGCCAGATAGACGTAGGAAAAGCGATTCACCACAAACAGGTAGATGACGAACTCAAACGCCGCGTAATAGATGTATTCCAGCCCGCCGGGGAGGCCGACGGATAAGACCCGCCCAAAGCGCCGCATCGAGAATTCCTTCGGCAAGAAACGAAAATAGTCGGTTCTCCTGCGCTTGCACAGGGCCAGGAACGCCACGCCGAACCAGTCGCCTGCGATCCCGCAGGTCTGGTAGCCCAACAGGGTCGGTCCCGCCAGCGTGACGGCGACCTGTCCGGCGAGGCTGGCGACGAAGTTCAACAGCGTCGCGTAAAGCACCAGCCTGCGCGTCTTTTCATCCAGATAGAGCAGAACCGAGAGCAGGTAGTAAAGCGCGCTGCCCGGCATACCGATTGCGAAGGCCATAATGGCGGTAGCGGTCGGCTTCATCAGGTCGATGTCGTCCTTTGCGCCGATCAGCTCCGCGATGGGATAGCGCAGCAGCGCGACAACGGCGGCAACGGCCAGCACGATCGCCAATTCCATCATGGCAATGGACGTGTAATTCCGCGAGGATTCATCCGGATTCCGCGCGCCAACATCCTTTGAGCAGACCGCCTGGGCCCCGATGCCGAACACCGCGACGAGCGCCGTCAGCAGCGTATCCACCGAGCCGGTCAGTCCCATGACGGCGACCTCTTCCTCGGTCAAGAATCGCGTGCAGAAGAAGTCGCCGATCAATCCTGTGATCATGGGGACAATGGCGATGAGCACGATCAGGTAGAATATCGACTCCTTCACACCGGGACCGTTCTTCGACGTGTTCAGGTTTGGATTGATTGCTTCCATTTTGCAAAAATACCTTTCCGCTTCTATCCCCGTTTCGGGTGGATTGAACAACGCTCTTGCGCCATGTCCGATAAGTATTTTGGTATGTCGGGTAAAGAGCGACAGAGGGTATGACCAGATACACCCCCCCCATTTTCATCATAAAACACCGTCCGGCCAAGAACATGACAACAGCGACCTGCCACCTTGCTTTCCACCCCAAAAAAGAAGCGCTTTAAGTGCTTCATAAACATTTAACTTTCCTATCCCTTTTGTATTCTGAAGACCAGTCGCCCGGTGGTCAGCTCCGCCCAGCTGTACTGAGCCATGTATTCACCGGTGAAGGTATTGACTGTTTCCATGTCTCCGTCCACCATGCGGAAGAAGTCGCAGTCCACCCTGTCCCGGAGGATGGCCAAACGCCCGCTGCGGCGCACCAGGATATCTTCCATGCCGATGGAGGACAACGTCCTCCTCAAGTCTCCCACCAGGTGCCGGAGGCGATCCTTGGCCGCGGCCATATTCGTCTCGCTCTCCCACAGCCTGGCAATGATCTCCTCCGACGTACAGACTCCGCCCTCCCGGTCGATCAGAAAGGCAAATAGCTCCTTGGTCTGCCTGCGATCGAACAGCAGGGGGCTTCGATTCCAGAAAACCTCAAAGTTTCCGAAGCAGCGAACCCACAGGCCGTTGGGCATCACCGCGCGCACGACAGCTATATTGGCAATCTCTTCCCGTATCGCGTCCGCGTCCACAGGCTTCATCACATAGCCGCTGGCACGCAACTGGATCGCTTTAAGGGCATATTCGGAATACGCCGTAACGAACACCAGCTTCGTCGCGGGCGACGCCGAGCGAATCCGAGCCGCCAGCGCTAACCCGTCCAGCTGAGGCATCCGGATGTCGGAAAACACCACGTCTGGGCGAAGTCCCTGTTTCTGAATCGCCTCAAGCGCGTCAGTGCCGAGAGGAAAATCCATGATGCTCGCCACCGGCACCGCTTCAGCGATGGCATTGTGCAGCACTGCCAGCGCAATCGGCTCGTCGTCTATCGCAAATATCAGCATAATACCGCTCTCCTATTCCTTCGGTATCCGTATTTTCGCCATCGTCCCTCTGCCTGCCACGGACTCAAAAGCCAATGTGCCTCGGCAAACCTGCATGAGCCGTTCGCGCACGTTAGTGATCCCCACATGGTTTTCCCCATCGCCTGGCAACTTCGTGGAATCAAAGCCAGGGCCGTCATCGATTACGAAAACCTCGTAATGGTCGAAGGCTTCACGGGTTGCAATCGTCACCGTTCCCCTGCCGCCAGGATTCTCCCGAACCCCATGGCGCACGGCGTTTTCCGCCAGCGGCTCCACGGTCAGCGCCGGGATGTTGAAATTGTCGCAGGCGATGTCGTAGCGCACTTCCAGGGCTTCCCCAAAGCGTAACTGTTCAATTTCAAGATACAGCCGCGTATGCTTAAGCTCTTTTTCAAAGGGGATCAGTCCTGCCTCTTCTATGGAATCCATGTTGCCGCGCAGGTATTTGGCGAACTTCAGCGTGGCCTGCTTGGCACGGTTGGGATCGGTGTCGCACAGGCCCACAATGACCGTCAAGGCATTATGAAGGAAGTGAGGCTTGATCTGGCTGAGCATCAGCTGGACGCGCTGACCTTCCCGCAGCGCCAGTTCATGCTCCCGCACGTATTGCTGGTGCAGCCATATGTAGTAGAATACGCAGCAGTAAACGGTGGTGATCTCGGTGAAGGTAATGATCCCGTTCTGGTGGAACAGGAAGTCCAGCATCGGGCCCAGCGCCGCCACGCCCACATTGGTCAATGGTATGACAGTGGCTCTTCCGCCCTCCCTGGCCCGCTGCCTCAGCATGATGGCAAGCATCGAAACCAGCAGAAAGCCACTGACCCAGTGGGCGGTATAGCCCAGTGAACCGCGGAAGAACTTCCCATCCGGCGCGATCCAAAAGGCCCAGGGCCTGACGAGCGCAGTCAGGAAGATCGCCGCGTTCAGGCCCACCGGAATCCAGAACAGGCGACGCCGGGGATCGTCCCAAACGGTCTGGATGAAAAGTGTAATGACCACGGGCCGCGCGGCATAGCTGTAAACGTCGAGGAAAGTCTTCAGAAAGATATATTCAGGTTTCCATGCCTCGACCACCGCCAAGTCAACGATATTTTCTGCGATCAGTGTCAGCACGATGGCCTCAATGAGCAGCAGCGTCCGCTTCTTGTCCCTCTTGAGATACGGATCGAATCCGATTGCCACGCCAAGACCGAAGAGCGCCAGGGCAGGCAACAGAAGCGCGATCAGCAGATTTTGAAGTAGTTGTTCATCCATAACGTTCTCCCAAGAAAACCAAAGTCAGCTGATAACATATAATCCTGAATTATTCATCAAAACTCAAAGACACGCATAAGTCCCCCAATAATAAGAGGGTTTAAAAGAAAAAATGAAATCACCTGAAAAGTGAATGGAAAAAGAACCCGATTCATGGTAAAATAAAGGTGTACAAAGCCAAAATAAACCAGTGAAAGGGGTTCTTCCGATGACTATTATAAACGGAAAAAGCTTGGAATGCAATAAAAATTTTCGAGTAGATTTCAACGGGAAAACTTTATCAAGGAATGCAAAAGCGGCTTTGACATGGATTATGTGAGTAGTTCCAGTCAGATTGTCAATGCCAATCGAGTTCTGATTCACGCTTTGGCTTACAGTCTGTTCAACTGGTTTCGGCGACTCACGCTGCCTGACTGCATGAAGAAAGAGCGCATTGATACGCTGCGGTTGAAGCTTTTGAAAATTGCCGCCAGGGTTGTACATTCCGCAAGATATGTTTTCTTTAGACTATGCAGTCATTGTCCATTCCAAATGGAGATCCTTGAAGCGCTAAATAGCATTCGACACCTGTGCTCGTTGACAGAATAAGCGCAACCGCTTTCGAACCTTGACATCTAAAGAATCAATCCGGAGGCTTGTAGGGGTAGTATGCCCTTTTGGACGTAAAATCCTCCTCTTGTCGTATGATGATTGATTCCGCTGATGGCTGCTTGGACTCTTTTCGCATAATTTGATAACCATGAATAATTCAGGATTACCTTTTTGATTATTGAATACAAACCCCATTTTGTGTATAATATAATAGATTAGTCGTGACCGTGGATAAATATTGGCTATTTTTAGGAGGTAGGGAATATGAGGCATACCGTGAGGCGATTGACGGCGCTGTTTATCGCGCTGATGCTGGCGCTGACAGGGGTCCTGCCCGCGTCCGTGTTTGCGGAGGACGCAGGCGGCGGGATCGTGGTGCTCGAAAACGGGGCACCTGAAGACCCGATCGACGCGTTTGACGGCGTCCCCGAAATGGAAAACGAGACGATGGTCGGGGAGGCGGGGGAGCTCTCGTCGCTCGATCTGTCCGATGCGCTTTCCGGGGATCTGCTCACGGAGGATGCGCCCCAGCCCGCCCCGGAGGCTGTGGTCACCTATTGCTTCATCGTGGATGACGCCCAGGTGGCGACCCAGGTGGCGCGGGAGGGGGACGCGATCCAGCGCCCTGCCGATCCCGCCGCGCCGGAGGGGTATGTCTTTGCCGGCTGGTTCCTGGAGGATGGCGTCCCGCTGTTTGCGGACGCGGACGGCGACGGCGAGATCGACCCGGTCGTCGCCCACCCGGACCCGCTGCGCCCCCAGATCGTGGTGACGGCCCGCTTTGAGGGCCAATCAGTCCCTTCTGAGGGCGAGCAATCGCCCGCATTAGGGGACAGCGCGACAAATCAGTATTTGCCCCAAACCAACCCATGCAGGTGATGTTATGCGCATAAAAAAACTGCTCCTCCTTCTCCTCCTTTCGGCCCTTTTACTGTCGGGGTGCCGCTTTGCCGTGATCGAAACGGGCAGCGTGCGGATCGCGCCGACGGCGGGGGTCGGGGATGGCTGAATACTTCCCAGAAATTTAAAAAAATCGCCATGCATATCCCATGGCGCAAAGCTATAATAGAAGTAAACAATGACACTGGCGGCCTGTGCCGTCGACGGAGGTGCTACCATAAATGCGACGCGTACTGTGCGCAATGTTGACGATCGTGATGCTGCTTGCCGCGCTGCCCCAGGCGGGCCTTGCCATTTCCGGACAGGAGGCCTTGTTTGGCAACGACGCCCCGGCGGGCAACACGTCCTCCGCGGATACTGCTTCCGGCAGCGCCAGCTATGCGACGCTCAGGCCGGGGGACAGGGACGGCGACGACAGTACCGCCTACATCGTGTTCATGCAGAACCGGCTGATCGAGCTGGGCTATCTGGGCGATTCCGCAGACGGCTATTATGGCGAGAGCACCGAGAAGGCCGTGCTGGCCTTCCAGAGGAACAACAACCTGCCCGAGACCGGCGTGGCCGATTCCGAGACCCAGCGGAAGCTGTTTTCCGATATCTCCACGCTGGTACTGCCCTCCTCGGACGACGCGGCCTTTGGCGGCGACCTGACCCGCATACAGACCATATTGGGCCTGTGGGGTTTTTACGGCGGCAAGATTGACGGCCTGACGGGCTCCGGCACCTCCAACGCCATCCGGAATTTCAAGCACTACATGCTCGTTCAGGACCCGGCCTTTGGCACGACGCCCATCCCCGAGCCCACCGCCACGCCGAACCCAGAGGGCAAGTTTTCCGACATGCCCGTGATCATGGACCGGCCGCTGGTGGACCAGGCGGAGCTGGACAGGACCAACGACGCGGTCACGCCTGCGTTGATGGACTATGTCAGCGGCGCAAAGCCCTTCACGCTCTATCGCCAGGATGTGGCCAAGGGCGACGAGAACGAGGACGCGCTGCGGGTCCAGACCCGGCTGCACCAGCTGAAATACGTCTATGGGGCCGACGGCAATTTCGGCGAGCTGTCCGTGCTGGGGCTGAAGTACTTCCAGCGCAAGAACGACCTGCCCGAGACCGGCGTAGCGGACCGCGCCACCCAGGAGCTGCTGTTCTCCAACCGGGCGGTGGAGAGCGAGGAATACGTGTTCCCCTACAAGCTGGTGGTGGACGTTTCCGAACAGAGGATCTACGTCAGCCAGTGGAACGGCCATGCCTACGAGGGCCCGATCCACAAGTTCACCTGCGCCACCGGCAAGGTGGAGACCCCCACGCCGCTGGGCACCTACCAGGCCGGCGGCAAGACGGGCAACGAGTGGTACTACTTCAAGGACTTCAACTGTTACGCCAAGTGGGCCTACCACATCGTTGGCGGCGTGCTGTTCCACTCCAACACCGTCAACAAGATCGGCGACAAGCCCGGGGACGGTGGCCTGGGCCACCGGGCCTCCCACGGCTGCATCCGCATGAAGGTCAAGGAGGTCAAGTGGATCTACGACAACTGCCCCGAGGGAACCACGGTGGTCATACAGGATTAAACGTAAGCAACCCGCCCGGCAACGGGCGGGTTGAACTGTTATTGGGAAACACACGCCAGTGTTAATATGGCGTTGGTTGACAATTTGCGCCCGTTCGTGTATAGTAATGGCATCATCATAAAATGGAGGTTTGCGTATGCGCAGACTGTGTTTATTGGCCTTGGCATTGCTGATCCTGGCGGGCGGCTGTGCTGCGCAGGCTTCGAGCGACTATGACTTCTCCACGCTGTCGATCAGCGAGCTGTACGCCCTTCGCGCCCAGCTGGACGAGGTCATCGAGGCCAGGGAGGCAGAGGAGAGCGTCGGGTTTTACGAGGACGGCACCTACCTGGTGGGCTCCGACCTGCCGGTGGGAGACTATGCCGTACAGGAGCGGGAAAACGCCATGTTCGCCAGCGTCGTCGTCCGCGCGGGCAAGGGCGATGAGGACCCGCTGATACTGCACAAGCTGATCAGCGGCCAGGCGGATATCCACCTGGTGCGCAACACCTGGGTCACCTTTTTCGAGGTGCGGGCCTGGCCGCTGGGCGCAGAGCCTTCGCTGATGGACGAAAACGGCGTCGTGGGCGAGGGCGCCTACCTGGTGGGCAAGCAGCTGCCGGCGGGCGATTACCTTGTGGCCGTGGCGGACAAGGCGCCGCTGTCGAGCTACAGCGTCTATTCAGGCATCGTGGGTTCGGGCAAGGAAGAGCTGATCAAGTTCGAGGTGCTGCACGGGGAAACTGAACTGACGCTGGAGACAGGTGACTATGTCGAGCTGTCCGGCGCGACGATGACCCATATCCAATGACCAAACGAGAGAGGAATGACGACCATGAAGCTGCCGGACTACCATCAGGATCTGCACACGCTGCATGTCAATACACTGCCCAACCGCGCCTATTACGTGCCCTATTCCCAGGGCGACGTGGCGCGGCGGGATAACCGGTCTGAATCGGATCGCTTTACCTCGCTGAACGGCAGGTGGCGCTTTCGCTATTTCGACAGCGTGACGGATCTGCCGGAGGACTTCCTCTCGCAGGACCAACCGATGCAGTCCATCCCCGTGCCTTCGGTGTGGCAGATGCACGGCTACGATCGCCACCAGTATACCAACGTGCGCTATCCCATCCCCTACGACCCGCCCTATGTGCCGGCGAAGAACCCCTGCGGGCTGTACATGCGCCGCTTTACGGTGGACGAGCTGCCCGGCATTCGGACGCTGGTGTTCGAGGGCGTGGATTCCTGCTTCTACCTGTGGATCAACGGCGCCTTTGCGGGCTACAGCCAGATTTCCCACTCCACCAGCGAATTTGACATCACCGCGCTGGTCCATCCCGGCGAGAACGACATCGCGGTACTGGTGCTGAAGTGGTGCGACGGTACCTACCTGGAGGACCAGGACAAGTTCCGCACCTCCGGCATCTTCCGGGACGTGTACCTGCTGCGCCGGGAGCCTCGGCACATATGGGACTACTTTGTGCGCACGATACTCAGCCCGGACCTGCGCTCGGCGGACGTTCATGTGGATCTGCAGATGCGGGGCGAGGCGTCGGAGCAGCATTCCGTACACTATCGCCTGTACGATCCCCAGGGCGATCCGGTGGCCAGCGGACGCACCTATGAGCGCTGGTTCGACATCCACCTCGACGGCGTCGAGCTGTGGAACGCCGAAAACCCCTGCCTGTACACGCTGGAGATGCGCTATACCGGCGAGCACATCGTGGAATTCGTGGGCATGCGAGAGATCCACGTGTCCGACCGGGTGGTGTACATCAACGGCCAGAAGGTCAAGTTCCGCGGCGTCAACCGCCACGACAGCGATCCGGTGGTGGGCCCCGCGGTGAACGAGGAGCACATGCTGCGGGACCTGGTGCTGATGAAGCAGCACAACGTGAACGCCATCCGTACCAGCCATTATCCCAATTCCCCGCTGTTTCCCCGCCTGTGCGACCACTACGGCTTTTACCTGATCGGCGAGGCCGACCTGGAATGCCATGGGGTCGTGTTCAAGAACGGGGATTACGACGAGGCCAACTACAATACCATCGCCCAGGATCCGGAATTCTGCGAGGCGATACTGGACCGGGTGCAGCACAGCGTCATCCGGGACAAGAACCGCCCCAGCATCGTGATCTGGTCCATGGGCAATGAATCCGGCATGGGCGCGAACCTTCACGAGGCGCTGCGCTGGACCCGGGAATACGACCGCACCCGCCTGACCCACTACGAGCGGGCCTCCTACCCGCCGCCCGGCGAGGAGATCAACCACGACAACCTGGACCTGTACAGCCGCATGTATCCCTCGGTGGAGGAGATCGACCGCTACTTCGATGAGCATTGGGTGGACAAGCCCTATGTGCTGTGCGAGTATTCCCACGCCATGGGCAACGGTCCCGGCGACCTGGAAAACTACTTCCAGTGCTTCGAGCGCCACGACGGCCACTGCGGCGGCTTCGTCTGGGAGTGGTGCGACCACGCCGTGGACATGGGCCGCACGCCGGACGGCAGCCGGAAATACTACTACGGCGGCGATTTCGGCGACCAGCCCAACGACGGCAACTTCTGCGTGGACGGCCTGGTGGGGCCGGATCGCATTCCCCACACGGGCCTGAAGGAATTCAAGAACGTCAACCGCCCCGCCCGCATCAGCGAGGTCAACCTCCAGGCCGGGCTGTTCAGCGTGCGCAACATGCTGGACTTCACCCCCCTGAACGAGCATATTACGCTCAGCTATGCCGTGCGCCAGGGCGGCAGGGACATCGCCACCGGCGAAGTGCCCGAAGCGCTTCTGAACATAGCGCCCCATGCGGACGGCGAGATCCGGCTGGAGCTGCCCAAGCTGAAAAAGGCGCCCTTCGCGGTGTACTTTGAAATGCGCCAGCGCTACGACAGCGCCCTGGTGCCCGCGGGGCATCCGCTGGGCCGGGAGCAGATCGGCCGGCAGAAGTTCGAAGCGCCCCAGCACCCTGACGGTGTCCTTGGCATGGACGTTTTGGAGCAGGGCGGGGAAATCTGCCTGCGGGGCGAGAACTTCCGCTATGTGTTCGACAAGCAGCTCGGCGTCTTCCGGGTGCTCAACTACGACCAGCTGCATTTTCTGGAGGCGCCCATTGAATTCAACATCTGGCGCGCGCCCACCGACAACGACATGTACCTGAAGCAGGCGTGGAAGCGCTTTGGCTACGACCGGGCCGTCACCCGGGTGTACGACGTGCAGCTTGAGGCAGGGGACGACGCCGTGATCACCGTCAAATTCAGCATCGGCGCGGTGAGCCTGCCCAACATCGCCGAGGGCAGCGCCGTCTGGCGCGTGCGCATGAACGGCAGGATCGAAGCCAGCATCCACATCCGCCAGCGGCCGGACAGCCCCGCGCTGCCCCGCTTCGGCCTTCGCTTCAGGATGCCCGCTGAGATCGAACAGGTGAAGTACTTCGGCTTCGGTCCCTTTGAATCCTACAAGGACAAGCACCGCGCCAGCGTAAAGCACCTTTATGAGGATACCGTGACCGCCATGCACGTGGACTACATCCGCCCCCAGGAGAACGGCAGTCGCTGGAACTGCGACTACGTATGCCTCAGTGGTCCGCTGGGCGGCATGGAGATCACCGGCGAGGAATTCAGCTTCAACGCCTCCCACTACACCCAGGAGGAGCTGGAATCCAAAGCCCACAACTTCGAGCTGCAGCCCTGCGGCGACACCGTGCTCTGCCTGGACTACCGCCAGAACGGCATCGGCTCCAACAGCTGCGGCCCGGCGCTGGCCACCCGCTACGCCATGCCCCGGGAATTCACCTTCGACTTCGCCCTCCAGCCGTTTTCGGCGGATGAGGAGGAGGGGGACTTCTGATTGTCGCGTTGCGACAAATCAGAAGTCAGGGGTTAGGTTTTAGGGGTTAGGGAAAACGGCGGCGTATCCAAAAGCCTTCCCCTTCTGGGGCAAAGTCGTCAACTTAAGCGGTGCGGCCTCCAAAAGCCTTCCCCTTGAGGGGAAGGTGGGCCGCCGCTTGCGGCGGGTCGGAAGAGGTGTCCACGCGGGGATAAGAT